>JANYGV010000205.1 GCA_025359285.1 Burkholderiales bacterium | reverse complement strand
TAAAATCGACCGGCACGGTGGTGTCGGTAGCCGATGCATTCGCACGGCGTGAACCAACCACATTGACGGTATCGAGAACGGCGGGTTCTTCTTTCTTTTTAGCCGGCTCGGTTACCGTTGCGGGCGGCGTCTGCGCGTTTGTCGGTGAGCTGAGCACTGCAAGTGTTGGTAATGAAGCCGCGCCGTACAGGCTTAACAGGATGGCTTTCCGCAGCAGTGAAGGTTTTGTCATAGGGCGTCCCTTGTTAACAGATGTGGTTTTTAGGTCGAAATTTTGAGCGGCGTTGCTTTATTGATAGCTTTATAAAATCATTGTTATCATTTAGTGTATCAAGCAATATTAACAGCCGCCGCAAATGAAACGATCTTTGCTATTTATTTTTTCGTTTGTTGCGTTTTATGCAAAATATCGAAGGAGTTTGCCATCGCCAAACTCATTTTTACGCAGCAACTAACGCGTTTTACCGATGCTCCCGAAGTGGAGACGACGGCAACGGTATTGCGCGCGGGTCTGGAGGCGGCGTTTGATTTGAATCCCTTGCTGCGCGGCTATGTGCTTGACGAGCAAGGCCATCTGCGCAAGCACGTGGTGATATTCGTCGATGGTGTGCGCGTGCGGGATCACGAACGCGTCATGCTGGATGTTCCGCTTTCAAGCAACAGTACGGTTCATATTTTGCAAGCACTTTCGGGAGGCTAGTCATGACTCCACATGAAAATAGAAATCGCGCATGGGTGTCCACGCGCAAGGGATTGTTTGAGTTTGCGGTCGGCACCAACGCCAAAAATGCTTGGTCAACGAATCGCAGCGATTTTCTGGGTGAGCCCGTGACGGCGACATTGCATGATGTACGCGATGGCAGCCTTTATGCTGCATTGAATCTGGGACATTTTGGGGTGAAGCTGCATCGACGGGACGCCGGATCAGCTAGCTGGAAAGAGATTGCGGTGCCCGCCTATCCGCCGCAACCTGAAAGTGCGAATCGTCAATTGCCGTGGAAACTGGGTTTGATCTGGACGTTGGCTGCAGGTGGCGCGGATGAGCCAGGTGTGATTTGGGCGGGCACGACGCCGGGTGGATTATTTCGTTCGCGTAATCGCGGCGAAACGTGGGAATTGATTCGCCCGCTGTGGGATGCGCCGGGTCGGGAAGAGTGGTTTGGTGGCGGCTTTGATACGCCGGGCATTCACAGTATTTGCGTTGATCCGCGGGATAGTCGGCGCGTGTTGGTGGGTATTTCATGCGGCGGCGTCTGGGTGACGCGCGATGGTGGCGACACGTGGGTGCTGAGTGCGAAAGGCATGCGTGCGGATTACATGCCACCGGAAAAAGCGGAGGAGGGTGCGGGGCAGGATCCGCATCGCATTGCGCAGTGTCATGCCGCGCCGGATACGCTGTGGTGCCAGCATCATGGCGGCATGTGGAAGAGTGTGAATGGAGGTGCGTTGTGGGATGAAATTAAAAACGTGCCAGTTTCGAATTTTGGCTTTGCGGTCGCGTCGCATCCTGCGGACGCTGATACCGCGTGGTTCGTGCCTGCGGTGGCCGATCAAAAGCGTATACCGGTTGACGCAGCATTGGCGGTTACGCGCACGCGTGACGGTGGTAAAACGTTTGATGTATTGCGCACCGGATTGCCGCAGGCACATTGCTACGATCTGGTTTATCGTCATGGGCTTGAGGTGGCCAACGATGGGCGCACGCTCATCATGGGCTCCACCACCGGCGGGTTGTGGGGCTCGTCCAATGCCGGTGATACTTGGCAGACTATTTCAACGAACATGCCGCCGATATATGCGGTGAGTTTTTAACGTGGTGAGTTTTTAAATTGTTGTTTAAATTATTGTTTAAATCGTTGTTTAAATTGTTGTTCAAGGAGCGCAATCAGTGAATCGCAGAAAATTTATTCAGCTTGGCACCGTTGCCGCATCGGGCGTTTTAATCGAGGAAAATGGGTTGGCGGCTGACGTAAAAAAACCGGGCAGTTTTGATGTCGTTGAAGCGACCATTACCGATCTTCAACAAGCGATGACAGCAGGCACGCTCAGCGCGAAAAAGTTGACCCAGTTATACCTCGTTCGCATCAAGGCAATCGATAAATCCGGGCCGACGCTGAACGCGGTGATTGAGCTTAATCCGGATGCGCTATCAATCGCTGAAGCGCTCGATGTGGAACGCGCAAAGAAGGGCTCGCGTGGGCCATTGCATGGCATTCCCGTTTTGCTCAAAGACAATATTGCCACTGCGGACAAAATGAGCACGAGTGCAGGATCGATTGCGCTAGCGAATGTGAAGCCGCCGCGTGATGCGTTCATCGTCACGAAATTGCGCGAAGCGGGTGCGGTGATTATCGGCAAAACCAATTTAAGTGAGTGGGCGAATATTCGCTCGACCCGTTCCAGTTCCGGCTGGAGTTCGCGCGGCGGGCTCACCAAAAATCCGTACGCGCTCAATCGAAATACCAGTGGCTCAAGCTCAGGTTCGGGCGCTGCCATTGCCGCGAGTCTGGCCGCGATTGCCGTGGGCACGGAGACAGATGGCTCGATTACCTCGCCATCATCTGTTAATGGTCTGGTCGGCATTAAGCCGACGGTGGGCCTGCTGAGCCGCGATGGCATTGTGCCGATTTCGCATTCGCAAGATACGGCGGGGCCCATGGCGCGCACGGTGGCGGATGCGGCGGTGATGCTGACCGCCATGGCAGGCTTGGATGCGCGCGATGCGGCAACCGCAGCCAGCAAGGGTAAATCGCGGGACTATACAAAATTTCTCGATGCAAATGGTCTTGACGGTGCGCGCATTGGTGTGGCGCGGAATTTTTTCGGTGGCAATGATCGCGTGCAAGCGGTGATTGAAGCGGCGTTGACAGTATTAAAAGGCAGGGGCGCGATTTTGGTCGAGACCGAATTGCCCAATGCCGAGAAATACGGTGATAGCGAGCTGGAAGTGTTGTTGTTTGAATTAAAAGCGGATCTGAATATTTACCTCGCCGAATTTGCCAGCGCGGGACCAGTCAAAACACTGGCTGACGTTATTGCGTTAAATGAAAAAAATAAGAAAAAAGTGATGCCGTATTTTAGTCAGGAACTTTTTATTCGCGCTGAAGCGAAAGAAGGTTTGGACAGCAAAGCTTATCTTGATGCGCTGGCGAATAATTTTCGTTATTCGCGCGAGGAGGGCATTGATAGAGTGATGCTCGCCAATAAACTTGACGCACTGATTGCCCCGACCGGCGGGCCAGCCTGGCTGACGGATTTCGTAACGGGCGATAATTCCGGCTCAAGTTTTACCTCGCCTGCCGCCGTCGCAGGCTATCCGCACATTACCGTGCCGGCGGGTTTTGTTTCGGGCCTACCTGTTGGGCTATCGTTTGTGGGTAGCGCATATTCAGAAGCCACTTTAATTAAGCTCGCCTACGCGTATGAGCAGGCGAGTAAACACCGTCGCGCACCGACGTATGCGGCGAGTGCGCAGATTTAAACTTACGATCACCACATCGTTTGTTTTGCCCGTTCCGGCCAGGCTTTGTCGTAGCTTTCGCCGCCGACACGATCAGCGGTGAGTGCGGCCAGAATTTGTCCGGCGGTAGGTATTGATGCGAGGGAAACATGGTTGGCTGCGTTCCACAAGTCAGAGCGCACCAGCGCTCGCGCACATTGAAAAAATATAGTATCAATACTGATGATTAGCACCGAACGCGGTGCTTTGCCTTCAATCGCGGAGGAAGCGATCAGGGCGGGCCCAATCGAAATTCTGGCGCGACCATTCAAACGCGTCCGGACAAATAATGATGGCTTGGGTACAGTAAGGCGATATAAAAGTTTTTGCTTAATCTGCAAGTTCAGGAGACAAAACCTACTTCAAGTTTATTAATATCACGGTTGCTGTCATGTCGATTGGGTTATCGCCAGCGGCATGTGCGCAAACCAATGCCGATTTGCAGCGTCTGGTTCGGTGGCGAGTGGGACAATCACGAACAAGTGTGGCAGCAAAAAGGGGATGCGGAAACGAAAAAAATAGAAAAAATTGAAGATCCGATTCCGCCTACGCACCATATTTTTGCACCGGTAAAAGCGCCAAAATTAGGCGAACATATTTTTTATGTGCAGCAGTCCTCCGACACGCCGGTAAAAAATCGCAAAGTGCGCTATTTTGATGGCTGGGTTTATTTCAATCGTGTTGGCAAGGATGCGCAAAAAGCCGACACCATATTCAGTTCGCGCCGCGATTTGCGACTTCACACCGAAGGCCAAACGATCCCAATTTTGTTTGACGATGGCAGTGGAAGTCCCTATCTTTTGCAGTTGGCGCAACTTACCTACCAAAATACGAAAACGCCATTTTTGAAACTGGCACTCATCGATAAAGCGACGAATAAAAGCATGGCCTACATTTGCGCCAACACCGAAGCCACACACATCGGCATGATTCTCGGCTGGTTTCAAACGGGGCTGACGCAGAAAAGGGATGCGGCTAATTTTGGTTTTGATAACATGGCAAGTTCCAAACCAACCCCTCAATAATTTCCATGCCAAGTCTCATTTTCCGCCTCGCCAAAACAGCAGACACATCGCAAATTGTCGCGCTCGTGAACAGCGCCTATCGTGGCGAATCCAGCCGCGCAGGCTGGACCACCGAAGCTGAGTTGCTTGATGGTGTTCGCACGCACGCCCATGAAATTGCGGGCTTGATTGATATGCCGCACTCACGCATCCTGATTGGTTTGGTCGATGAGGAAATTATTGCCTCGATGCATTTGCAGCTGGTCTCCGATGCAGCGTTTCTCGGTATGTTTGCGGTCAGGCCAACAGGTCAGGCGAATGGCGTGGGCAAGGCGATGATGGCAGAAGCAGAAGCGATGGTGAAACGCGAATGGCAGGCAAAAAAAATACTGATGGATGTTATTTCAGTTAGGGCAGAGCTGATTGCATTTTATGAGCGCCGTGGCTATTCGCGCACCGGCAAGATGAACGATTTTCCCGTGAGCAAAGATTTGTGGACGCCAAAAGCGAACGACTTGATGCTAGCGCGGATGGAAAAGAGTTTGGGTTAATCATTGCAACTCTAGGTTAACAAAGTTTGCAGCGACTGTGCGCTCGGCGGTATGCTTTGCTTGTATGAAGTTTTGCTGCGCCTTCATTTCAAAAGCGCGATGATTAAAATCGAATAAGATACTCACTCAAATTCTCAAATAAAAGGACATTATGAAAACTGCATTTATTTCATCAGTTAAAACCAATCTGGTATGTGCGGGCATTTTTGTTTCTCTCACCAGCGCCGCTTTCGCGCAAACCCCCGCCGCGCCCGCTGCTAATCTCGCGCCCACTGGCATGGCACCCATCGTCAAAGCCGAGCCTGCTCCCACGCCTGCGCCGGTAGCGGTATCTGCGAGCGCGATAAAAACCAGCGGTGATCCGCAGCTTGAAGGCAAAGCCGCTTATTACAGCAATCGTTTCAATGGCCGTAAAACAGCCAGCGGACAACGCTTTAACAATGCCGCGATGACCACTGCGCATAACACTTTACCGTTTGGCACGCGTGTGAAAGTGACCAACACCAAGAACAACAAGAGTGTTGTTGTTCGTGTGAATGACCGTGGTCCATCCACGCCGGGTCGTGTGTTTGATCTGACACGCGCCGCCGCCAAGAAACTTGGTTATGTTCGCGCTGGTCTGGCCGATGTAAAGGCAGAAGTTGTTGCGCAGCCTGTGATTAAGTCTGGCAAGAAAAAGGCAAAAGCCTAAAATTAAAATAAAGCTAAAAATAAAACAAACAAAGCAAAATGATTTGGTGCCTTATAGCGGGTTCCAGTGCGGAGAAATATGTTGTGTCGGAACCCTCACAAGCGCGACCGTTGACGTCGCTTCCACATTGTCGATACTACGCAGCGCCATAACAACATTGTGCCAAAGTAGCCGACGATGGCGAATACCGTGGACTGCACCGCGAGGCCGATGAGCAAGGTTGGCCCTAGCGAAAGAAACCAGCTAAACATATCCGGAATAATTTTCCAGAACGTGGCGACTGAAAAGCTGAATTCGGGTGGCGTAATCGTCGTCATACTTTCACCCGTGACCAGCGTGCCGATGCTGTAAGCGAGGATATAAAGCGGTACGAAAGTGAACGGATTGGTGTACAAAGTCGCGAACACGGCTGCTAGTATGTTGGCGCGTAACGGGATAGCGATAAGAACCGCCAGCAGCATTTGTACCGGCCCCGGAATCAGGCCCGTTACTAATCCAATTGCCACGCCCAGCGACACACTGCGCCGATGCAAATGCCATAGCCGCGGCTGCCCCAGCCACGGGCTTAACCACTTCAGATATTTGTTCCCGGTAATGCTTTCTGGCCGAGGCAACTTGCTGCGCAGGTAGCGCTTCATCGAATCGGGTTCCTTTGGTGATGCAATAGTAGACAAGAGGCCATTACGCTATGCTTCTTCATTCGGCCATAAATGGCGCAAGACCAAAACGATATTCATTTTTATTTTGCTGCAAAATGGACAACAAATCAGCTACATCGTTCGTCGCCACCCCACTAATATCGCATCATAAACAAAAGCTACATTATTGAAAGTTAGTATAGCGTGCGCCTGTTGATTCTTGGTTTTCTGCTGGGTACGTTTGCCTTGCAAAACGTGGCGGAGTTGCCTCGGTTGGCGTTGGCATTGCCGCTGTCATGGTGGATCACTCTTTCGCTTAGCGCGATGCTGTTGCTATGGATTTTGTCCCGCAAAAGTGCAGCTATCGAAAGCGGCTTTTCCGTGCGTGCGTTGAATCGCTTGATCGGCATCTTCGCCATGCTCGCGATGGTCACATGTGGCGCGCTGCTGGGTTTTAACTATGCCGATTGGCGGGCTGAGGCTCGCATGAACAACGAATTGCCGCGCGATTGGGAGGGTCGTGATGTCGAGGTCGTTGGTATTGTCGCCAGTCTGCCCGTGCTCAATGATCGTGGTACCCGTTTTGAATTTGATATTGAGCGCATTACGACAGAAGGCGCAAAACTGCCGCCGCATGTTTCGCTCGCTTGGTATGTTGACCGTCCGCGCAAGGGCATGGACGCGGTACTGCCGCCCGACATCAAGCCGGGTGAGCGCTGGCAATTTGTCGTGCGTCTGCGGCGACCGCATGGCACATTGAATCCGCATGGTTACGATTTCGAGGCCTATGCGCTGGAACAAAATATTCGCGCGACCGGCTACATTCGTGTGCAAAAAGCAGCGCCTGAGGCGAATCGTAAGCGGGATGATTTTGCAGGTGGATTCACCGCGCGCGTGGATCGGTTGCGCTATCAAATCCGTGAGCGGATGAATGCAGCACTCGAAGATAAACCGTATCGCGGCGTGCTGGTGGCTCTTGCAATTGGTGAGCAAACCGCGATTCCCGCAGATGAGTGGAAAGTGTTTTGGCGCACAGGTGTGGGCCATCTTATTTCTATTTCCGGGCTTCACATCACGATGTTTGCAAGCATGTTTTATATGTTGTCGTTCTGGATCTGGGCGCGTATTCCGGCACTTGCGCTACGCCTGCCCGCGCAGCGCGCTGCGGTGCTGGCGGGTGCATTGGCAGCACTTTCATATTCGCTGATTGCGGGTTTCTCCGTGCCCACACAACGCACATTATTTATGTTGTCGGCGGTTGCGATTGCGTTGTGGATGGGGCGCGCAACTTCGGCGACGCGCATACTGTCATGGGCGTTATTGGCGGTGTTGTTATTCGATCCTTGGGCTGTATTGGCACCCGGATTCTGGCTGAGCTTTGGCGCGGTGGCGTCAATTTTCTATGTAACCGCACACCGTACCGGCCAGCTTTCCACACTCAAAGGCGCTGCGCTCACGCAGGTCGCCGTCACACTTGGCCTGCTGCCGATGACGCTCGCCTTGTTTCAGGAAGTTTCGCTGGTGTCACCGATTGCGAATGCGTTTGCGATTCCGTTGGTGAGTTTGGTGGTGGTGCCGATTACGTTGCTGGGTGCAGTATTGCCCTTCGATTTTTTATTGACGCTTGCACACGAAATCATGGCGTGGTG
>JANYGV010000203.1 GCA_025359285.1 Burkholderiales bacterium | reverse complement strand
TTTGGCAGCGGGGGTCAGGGATAGTGGCGAAAACGCACTACCAAATGCGTCCACATTGGCCTGCGCCCACCAGCGCCAAGGCTCCATCACAGCGCGCTGCATTTCATGAAATTGGTAAAGCATTCACTCTCTCCCAGAAACTACCAACACAATAAATTTGAAGCGCAATTCGACAAACATTGCTCACCATTTAATACGCAAACCGCGCTCGACATCAATATTACGGTACTTATTGCACCGCAACATAAATCATTAGTTGATAGCCGTCAATATTTGTCAATTCATGTTTCCGCAGTGCGGACGGTCTTTTCAAGGCATTAGCCGTTAATAACAAGCGCACCCGCCATTGGGTTCTAGATTTTGCGCAATCCAGCCGGGCATTTAGGCCTGTCGGGAGGCGTTGATAAAATACATTTTCTGCTACCCTTGCCGTGTTCGTTTTTTTGCTGCTTCCTAAAGCGCCACTGATACCTGCGCTATCGGTATAAACCGTTTTCTGCGCCAGCATCTTATTTGTGTCCATTATTACTTTGCCATCACATTATTCTAGTCAGCCAACGACATACTTTAATTTTTCAACGTGAGTTCCGCCATGCTTGATCATCAACATAGCCAGAAAGATACATCGCCAGATTCCACCCGCAGCGAGCTATATTCACCCATTGATCGGTACGATCACGGCACGCTCGCGCTAGACGACATTCACACCATGTATTACGAGCAATCCGGGCATCCAGCAGGGATGCCCGTGGTCTTTCTGCATGGCGGTCCCGGCGCCGGCGCCTCGTCTTCACATCGGCAATTTTTCGACCCTGCGTTTTATCGTATTGTCATTTTCGATCAGCGCGGTTCTGGCCGTTCTACACCCCTGGGCGAGTTACGCGACAACACTACGCCGCACATCATTGCCGACATAGAAACACTTCGGGTGCATTTGGGTATTGAGCGCTGGATGGTTTTTGGTGGCTCTTGGGGTTCAACCTTGGCGCTCGCCTATGCTGAGCATCATCCCACGCGCGCCATGGCGCTTATTCTTCGCGGTATTTTCTTGTGTCGGCAATCCGAAATTGACTGGTTTTTGTACGGCCTGAAAAGCTTTTTTCCGGAGGCATGGCGCAAGTTTGTGTCGGTTTTGCCCGAGCATGAGCACCACAATATTTTGAAGGCCTATTACGCGCTGTTATCGAACCCGGACCCGCTGGTACATCTGCCCGCCGCCCGCGTCTGGAGCACCTATGAGGGCTCATGCTCTGCACTGCTACCCAATCCTGGCATCGTCGCCAATTTTGGCTCAGATCGCGTTGCACTGGGGCTGGCGAGGATCGAGGCGCACTACTTCATGCACAATATTTTTCTGGAAGATAATTTTTTGCTGAACAACATCGGCCGCATTCGCCACATACCCACCACGATCGTGCAAGGCCGCTACGATGCCGTCTGCCCGATTGTGTCAGCTGACGATTTATCGCGCGCTTTTCCAGAGGCCGACTATCACATCATCAAGGACGCAGGACATTCAGCATTCGAGCCCGGCACCTGCGCAAAATTGGTACAAACAATGGAACATTTAAAAGTGCGGTTTGGCGCGAAGCCTGCCAGCTGAAGCTGACCCTTGCCCTGACCCTAAAGCTGACGCTGAAGCTGGCCCTTACGCTGACTCTATTGCACGGATGAAAAAATTTCTTAAAGCCGTACGCCTCGACAATTCGGACGAGCAGCTCTATCAGCAAGGTGGCGCTTGCGATGAGCACGAATGGGTTTGTTCAGGCGGGTTTGCAGTGTGCGATCTGGCGGTCGGCTATCGATGCGAGCCGCGCTGCTACTGCGACGGCTCATTCATCTCGATATCGAGCCGTTCACGTTGCACTATCGCCGAGGTTGTCGAAGTCGACGATGGCGATATTGAAATTTTTAAAGATACGCTGGCCCAATATCTGATGTTCGAGTGGAAAGCGCCCAATTATGAAACAGCCCGCGGCGTGGCAGAAGAAGAAATTGATTACACCACCC
>JANYGV010000173.1 GCA_025359285.1 Burkholderiales bacterium | reverse complement strand
CGCGCACTTTCGCAACGCGAAATTTGATGCGTTGTACGAGCAAGCACGCAAGCTGCCGCCCAGCGACGAGCGCAATAAGCTCTATGGCGAAATGAAACGCATCATCGCGGTTTATGTGCCGTGGATGCCGCAAACCCATCGCCTGCGCAATGAAGTTTGGCAGCCGTGGTTGATCGGTTACAAGAAGCATCCGATTTATAACCAAGCGTGGATGTATTTAGATATTGATGGGTCGAAGCGGAAGTAGATTTCGGGACGAAGACACTAGCAGCGGCGGGCGTCGCAGAGCATTTCTGGTTGAAACGGCACGCCAGTATTAGAGTTTAAGATATTAATTTTGGCAATTGATGGCGGTACTACGGACTCTGCAAATACTCGCAAGATGTACTTTTGTGACTGATTTAAGACGTAGAATTGATGAAAATCCTATGCAGAAAATAAGCGAAATGAACTTGAAAACCCCGCGCTTGGGCGCCTTTGTGTTAAAACTTTTTTTATCAATATGCATGCTTGTTTTCGCCTCGACCGCATTCGCGGCCGAACAGAAAGTGGTCAAAATCGCCTTCCGCGCCGCCGAAAACGGTTTCGATCCGCAGCAAATTGAAGATCGTTATTCAGTCGGCATTTGTGAAAATATTTTTGAATCGTTTCTGACCTATGACTGGCTTGCACGTCCGGTGAAGCTGGCGCCGCAAACCGTGGAAAAAGTGCCAGAGGGCGAGGAGGGCGGCACGCTTTATACCTTCCGCATCAAGCCAGGCATTCTGTTTGCGGACGATCCGGTGTTCAAAGGCAAGAAGCGCGAAATGGTCGCCAAGGATATGGAATACGCGATTAAGCGTTTCCGTGACCCCGCCAATCGCAGTCCTTATTCGTGGTTGTTTGAAGACAAAATCGTCGGCTTCGATGAGTTTGTCGACAAGATGAAAAAAGCCAACAAATATGAATACGACACGCCGATTGAAGGCATAAAAGTTCTCGACAAATATACGATTTCATTCAAGCTGCGGGAACCGGATTACAACTTCCTGTATTTTTTTGCGATGCCAATTGTGGTGCCCGTTGCGCGTGAAGTCATCGAAGGTTATCCCACTGACACGCGCGGCCATCCCGTCGGCACCGGGCCGTATGTGCTGAAAGAATGGGTGCGTCGATCTAAGATTGTGTTGGAGCGTAACCCGAACTATCGTGGACACACTCTTTCCACCGAATTTGCCGATCCGAATGATCCCTGGGATCAGGCCGCGATCAAGGCGCTGGCCGGTAAAACCCTGCCCTTGATTGACCGAATCGAAGTCTATCCAATTGAAGAAGAGCAGCCGCGTTTCTTGGCGTTCATGAATGTGCAGCACGATTACATCGAGGAAACGCCGCTTCAGTATGTGCAAGAGTTATACGCGAACGGACAACTTTCCTCGGCGATGCAAAAGCGACACGTGCAGCGGTTCCCAGAGATGCAGCCGGAGATTACCTTTGATACGTTCAATATGGACGACAAGATTGTGGGCGGCTACAAGCCTGAGAACATTGCGTTTCGCCGCGCGCTGGTACACGCGCATGATCGTCCGGCGGAAATTGCCATCATTCGTCGTGGCAATGCGGTGCCGGTGACGAGTCCGATTCCCAACGGCGTGGTGGGGTTTGATCCAACTTTTCGTACGATGGAACAAGAGTACAACCCAGAGAAAGCGCGGGCGCTGCTGGACCTTTATGGCTATGTGGATAAGGATGGTGACGGCTGGCGCGATATGCCAGATGGCCGCCAGATCATTCTGGAATTCAAGTATCGATCCAGCGAGGAAGCGTCTCGCCAGCAGGCTGAGCTATGGACAAAGAACCTGAACGCAATCGGTATTCGTATGACCTCAGTTTCGCAACAATTTGTCGATTTGCTTAAAGATCGAAAAGTCGGCAAATATCAAATCTCGAACGTGGCGTGGATAGCGGACTATCCTGATGCGCAAAATTTCTTGCAGCTTCTCTATGGCCCGAATACCAATATTTCCAACGACGCGCGATTCAATTTGCCTGAATACAACAAGCTTTATTCGGCCGCACTGAAACTGCCTGACGGGCCCGAGCGCAATAAAATTTATCGCGAAATGAATCGCGTGCTCACCGCCTATGCACCGTGGGCTTATGGTGTACAGCGCCTGTTTAGCCACTTTATCAATCCATGGGTGCTAGGCTACAAAAAGCATCCCATTTTGTACACCAGTTTCAGGTTTCTGGATGTCGATATGGCTATGCAAAAGGCTTCAATGCAATAGCCGTTTTGAAGCAGAAAAAAGTAACAGCAATAGCAACAACAATGAATTGATCAAGGGGGTTTGATGGGTGCATATGTATTGAGACGACTATGGCAAATGATTCCGACCTTGGCCGGTGTCATGCTGCTGATATTTGTGTTGTTCAATTGGGTGGGCGGTGACCCCGCGCTAGTGCTGGCGGGCAAAATCACCAACAAAGAACAGATCGAAAATATCCGCAAACAGCTTGGCGTCGATCAACCTTCGTACATACAACTCGCTTATTTCGGTTTTGAAGTCGCGACCGGATTTACCTGCACTTGGCGCAGCTATACCGAAAAGCCGACAGACTCGCCAAAGCCTACGGCAGACGCCAAGGCCGATACTAAAACCGACACCAAAGCCGACACCACGGACGCCGCGAAGGCTGCCCCCAGCGGTTGCCAAGCGGTGCGCTCATGGGCCACTAACGAGGAGGTCCCGAAAATTCTGACCTCGCGCATTGGCCCCACGCTGACCATTATGATTCCGGTGCTGATCCTGGAAACGGTATTCGGCGTCATTCTGGCGATAGGCGTGGCCTATGTGCGCGGCTCGCTCACTGATCGCATGATCATGATGGTCTGTACGGTGGCGATGTCGATCTCGTTTCTGGTTTACATCATCGTGGCGCAATACTATTTCGGATTCAAATGGGGCATGTTTCCGGTGCAGGGGTGGAGCGATTCATTCTGGAAAAATCTGACCACCTATGCGCCGTTGCCGATATTGCTGGCGGTGTTCGTGGGCTTGGCGCCAGCGCTGCGTTTATATCGCAGCTTTTTCCTCGATGAAATCAACAACGACTATGTGCGTACGGCGCGCGCCAAAGGCCTCGCTGAAAAGACGGTGATGCTGAAACATGTGTTGCGCAACGCGATGATCCCGATCTTGACCAATATCGGCATCGCACTCCCCGGCATTTTTGTGGGCTCATTTCTGCTCGAGTCGTTCTTTTCGATTCCGGGTCTGGGTCGCGAGATATTAGTCGCGGTGAACCGTTCCGATTTCCCTGTCATCAAAGCCGCCACGGTGTATCTCGCCATGATTACTATGCTGATTAATTTGGCGGTTGATGTGCTTTACAAAGCAGTCGATCCGCGCGTCTCGTTTAAGTAAATAAAGTAAAAAATTTAGGTCAAAAGCAACCCTATCCCAACCCCGAATTTCAGCCTTTCCCCAAAAAGAAGGGCTTTTTGAACCCTCTCCTGCGTGAGAGGGCAGGGTTAGGGTTAGGGTGAGGGAAGATGTTGAAATGAACACAGGAGTAAAACCATGAGCGCAGTTTTAACGAATACCCCCACCGCCGCCCCGCTACACCAAGCCTCGCCTGGCCTCTGGACGCTCGCATGGCGGCGACTCAAGCGCGACAAAATCGGTATGGTCTCACTGATCGTCGTCGTATTCTTTTTATTGCTGATGCTAGGCTCATACGCTGGAATCGTTGCCGGGAATTGGTCGAAAGAAGTGGGCGTGTCTTATGCCAATCCTTCGTTCATGGCGGGGGCTGAAAATCTCGATGCGGTGAAAGCAAAAGTGGATGCCAATGCAGAGAAAATCCCGTATGTGGATTTATCCGACATCGACCCGCTTGCGCCGCGCTATAAGGAATGGGAGGAGCGCACCGCCAAAATTAAAATCACCGAGACGCCCCGGTCAGACACGCTGATCTTTGGTGGCGACAAATGGGGCCGCGACGTATTGCAAAAAGCGATCAAAGGCGCGCAAACATCGATCTTGGTGGGATTGGTGGCAGCGCTGTTTGCTACCGTCATCGGCACCACACTGGGCGCGATTTCGGGTTATATGGGCGGCAAAATCGGGGATTTTCTGGAATGGTTTTACAACATCTTCACTTCCATTCCCTACATTCTGTTGATCCTCGCTTTCGCTGCCGTGTTTTCGAGCTCGCCCAGCTTGGCACCCTATCGTGGCGTGCCGATGGTGGTGGCAATTTTGGCGTTTACCGGCTGGACCGGTATCTATCGCCTGATCCGCTCTGAGTACATCAAACATGCCTCGCGTGAATACGTGAAGGCCGCGCAGGCGATTGGCGCCACACATTCGCGCCGCATGTTCGTCCACATCCTGCCAAACGTCAGCCACGTCTGTTTGGTGCAGTTGTCACAGCATGTGGTGCAGTTTATCAAGGCCGAAGTCATCTTGTCGTTTTTGGGCTTGGGCGTGCCGGTGGATTCGGTTTCGTGGGGCACGATGCTGGCGGAAGCCCAATCGGAGCTGGTGATCGGTAAATGGTGGCAACTGGCGGCGGCGGGCATCTCCATGGCGATTTTGGTCACCGCATTCTCGATGCTGACCGATTCGCTGCGCGATGCGTTGGACCCGAAGATTAAATAAAACAGTCGCCATTTAATTTTGCAGAATACTGAAAGCGTGCCATGAGCAATCTCCTCGAAGTCAGAAACCTCAACGTGAAATTTCGCATTGACGGCGGCAAAATTTTTGAAGCGGTCAAAGGCGTCTCGTTTGATGTGCCAACCAATTCCACGGTAGCGCTGGTAGGCGAATCGGGTAGCGGCAAGTCGGTATCGGCGATGTCGATTGTGCGTCTGCTGCCGCGCGAAACCGCGATTGTTTCGCCTGATAGTGAAGTCAATTTTGGCGGGCTTAATCTGCTGGCGGCGTCGGAACAAAAAATGCGCGATATTCGCGGCAAAGAAATTTCGGTCATTTTTCAGGAGCCGATGTCGTCACTCAACCCCGTGTTTACGGTGGGTGACCAAATCGCGGAAGTACTGCGTCTGCATACCAACATGACGCGCGCGCAAGCGTGGACGCGCGCTGAAGAGTTGATGGCGGAAGTCGGTATTCCGCATCCAAAATCGCGCATGAAATCGTTCCCGCACGAATTGTCCGGCGGACAGCAGCAGCGGGTGATGATCGCGCAGGCAATTGCGTGTGAGCCGAAATTGTTAATTGCCGACGAGCCGACCACGGCGCTGGATGTGACGATACAAAAGCAAATTCTCGACTTGATTGCCAAGCTGCAAGCCAAGCATCATATGTCGGTATTGTTTATTACCCATGATCTGGCGGTCGTGGGCGAAATTGCGGATCATGTGGTGGTGATGCAGTCGGGCGAGATTAAGGAAAAGGGCACCGCGAAAGCGATTTTTGAAGCACCTCAGCATCCTTATACCAAGGCGCTGTTGTCTTGTCGGCCGAGTGTGGAAAAGCGTCCGCGCCGCCTGCCGGTGATTGATGATTTCTTGCGACCTGAGGGCGTCAATCAGGCAAATTTGATTGAACGGAAGCGCGGTTACACAGCCGACGACAAGATCGTGTTGGAAGTCAAAAATCTATCCAAACACTTTTCGATGAGAGAAGGCTTTTTCAAAAAGCGTGATGTGCCCGCCGTTAAAGATGCGACCTTCAAGCTCGCCCGCGGCAAAACGCTGGGCCTGGTCGGTGAATCAGGCTCGGGCAAAACCACCGTAGGATTGACGCTGATGCGATTGCATGAGGCGACGGGCGGCGAGGTTTTTTTCGAGGGCGTGGATTTGCTTAAGCTGTCTGAAAATGACTTCACCAAATACAAACGCCGCATCCAGATTATTTTTCAGAATCCGTATGCCTCGCTGAACCCGCGTTTTACCGTCGGACAGATTTTGATGGAGCCGATGGAAATTCACAGCATCGGTAAAGACACTCAGGAACGCGTGAATATGTCGATGGCGCTGCTCAAACGCGTCGGCATGCCGGAAGTCTCGTTCTACAAATATCCGCATGAGTTTTCCGGTGGTCAGCGCCAGCGCATCGCAATCGCGCGATGTTTGACGATGAAGCCGGATGTCTTGATTTGCGATGAATCGGTTTCTGCGTTGGACGTATCGGTGCAGGCCCAAGTGCTCAACCTGCTGCAGGATTTGCAGGACGAATACCAGATGAGTTATATCTTCATTTCGCACGATCTGGCGGTGGTGAAATACATTTCTGACCAAGTGATGGTGATGTCGGAAGGAGCCGTGATTGAGGTCGCTAATTCGGACGATATTTACTTGAATCCGCAGCAGGAATACACCCGAAAATTATTGGGCTCTATCCCGAAAGGCTGGCAGGGGGTTGCTGCGCCTGCCCCGATATCCGCATAGACTTAATGATTTTATAAACACCAGCACTGGCGCGTCGCCTCAGGCATTTATGGCTGAAACAGCGCGCCAGTGCAGGTGTTTCAATATTTTCCGACGTATAAATCGAGGCGACGCAATGAAGACAATTTCAGCGATGTTGGCAATGGCCGTGTCGGCCATCAGTGCTTCAGCTTCAGCAATCACGGCGCGTCCGTTGATCACCGTAATGGATGCCAAGCAAATTAATTCAACCTGCGACGCGGCCCTTATACGTGCCACCAAAACGATCAAGCAGCTCGAAGCCAAAACCGGCGATAACGGCTTTCTGAAGTCATGGAACGACTTGCAAATTGATCTGGAAAACACCGGCAATCCGCTGGGCTTGCTTGCCAGTGTGCATACCGACAAGGCCGCGCGTGATGCCAGCGATGCGTGTGTGCTAAAACTGACCAGCCTCGGCACGGATCTTTTTCAAAACGAAAAATTGTACAAACGTTTAACGGCGGTCGTGCCTAAAAATGCCATCGATACCAAACTTAAAAAAGATTTGAGTGAAGGCTTTGAAGATACTGGCGTCACATTACCGCTAGACAAACGTGCGCGCGCGAAAGCGATTTTTGAAAAGCTCGAAGAATTGCGGCAAGCCTTTGATCGCAATGTGCGTGATGACAAAACCCGTGTGACGTTTTCGGCTGAGGAATTAAAGGGATTGCCAGCCGATTATTTATCCAGCCGCAAGCTGGATGACAAGGGTGGGCTGACGCTCACGATGGAATATCCTGACTACAATCCGTTTATTCAAAGTGCCACGAATGAAGCCGCGCGCGAACGTTATTTCCGTGCGTTTTCAAGTCGTGGCGGCACGATAAATCTTTCCCTGCTCGATGAAATTGCCACGCTCCGCCGCGAGCTGGCCGGGCTATACGGCTTAAAAAGTTATGCGGATTATTCACTACGTCGGAAGATGGTGGAGAACGCGCCCACGGTCACAAAATTTTTGGCGGAAGTGAAAACCGCTGTGACCGAAGCTGAGAAACGCGAGATCGCAGAATTGACTGAATTGAAAGCGAAGGAAACCGCCAAGCCGCTCGCTGAGACCAAACTCAACAAATGGGATTTGTCTTTTTATCAGGAAAAAATAAAACAAAATCGCTACAAGATTGACCAGGAAGCGCTGCGCAAATATTTTCCGACGGATGCCAGCGTTGCCTACACCTTGCTCGTTTCTGAAAAATTGTACGGCGTGAAATTTGTCGAAGTGAAACTACCGACGCAAAATACGTGGCATAAAGATGTGCGTTACTTCGATGTCACGGATGGCAAAACAGGCAAATTTATGTCGGGCTTTTATCTTGATCTGTTCCCGCGTGAAGGCAAGTATGGCCATGCCGCGGCGTTTCCGATTCGCGGCGTCTCGACGTTATCCAATCGCACGCCGTCCACCGCATTGGTCACTAATTTTAATCGTGTGGGATTGAATCACGATGAGCTTGAAACGATGATGCACGAGTTCGGCCATGTGCTGCACGGCGTGCTCTCAAAGACGACCTATAACCCGCAGGCGGGCACCAATACGTTGATTGATTTTGTCGAAGCGCCCTCGCAGATGTTTGAAGAATGGGCGCGGCGTGAAGAAGCGTTGAAATTGTTTGCCACGGTGTGTAAAGACTGCCCAATACTGGATAGCGATATGATTAAACGCCTCGATGAAGCGCGTCGCTACGGACGTGGCCTTCGCTATGCGCGACAACATTTGTTTGCCGAATTCGATATGGCGCTCGCGGGTGAAAAATCGGAGCCGGCGATTGCGGTGTGGAAGCGATTGGAAAACGCAACGCCTCTGGGGCATGTTGAAGGCACTATATTCCCGGCGGCCTTTTCGCATATCGCGGGTGGGTATGCAGCGGGCTATTACGGCTATATGTGGTCCGAAGTGATCGCGCTCGATATGTTGTCCGCATTCAAAGGCAATATGATGGATCCGGCAATTGGTGCGCGTTATCGCGAGACAATTTTGTCGAACGGCGGACAGGTTGCACCGAAAGAACTGGTGAAAAAATTTCTGGGTCGCGAGCCGAACAGTAAGGCGTTTTTTGAAGAGTTGGCGGGGAAAAGGGTTTAGGGAATGATCGAAACGCGGGGTAGGCCTCATCTTCCCGACATCAAACCTCACCATACTCATTGCTGCTTGTAGCAGCTCGTAGGTTGGCGCAACAATGAAACGGTACGCATCATCGGAGTCACTTTGATTGCAAGCGCGGAATTTTTCTGTAACGATTGTGATAGGACTACTGGCTATTAACATGCGCTATAAAACTCTGGCCTCTTTGAGATGGCTGCTTATCGGACACTTGTTGTGCGGGCAAGCAGAGGGCTTTTGCGCCGATCAAATTGGTAGCGGCGTGGCAACTCAAGATGCCGCGCTTTTGTTGCGCAACAGAACCCCGCCTGACGAGATTCCGTCAGGTAAATTGCCAAAGTTTCCTGCTTTGACTTTGACTCAGCCTTTGAACGCTCCCGTATCGGCTGACAAGAGCAAACAGCCGGAGAT
>JANYGV010000108.1 GCA_025359285.1 Burkholderiales bacterium | reverse complement strand
GGCTGCTGGATCAGCCCGAAAATGCGTTCACTTTTTTATCCGCAGCAATTTTTACAGCGCAAGTTTTTTGAAAATGGCGCGTGCGCTAATGATGATGACGGCGGGCTCGATGAGAGTTATCTGGCGCGGTTGGCAAATTTGATTGATGAATTTCCAACTGGTTCGGGCATGATGCTGTTTGCGTTTGATCATACCCATGCGCAGGACGGCAGTAAAGATTTATCACGCGCCGCGTTTTATGTGCCGAATCGTTATGCGTTGAATATTGCAAAACGATTTCCAACACGTTTTCGCGCGGTGGCCTCGGTGCACCCCTATCGTAGTGACGCGCTGACGGCATTGGCGGATGCAAAACGCGAGGGTGCGGTGGCCGTAAAGTGGCTGCCGTCGGCGATGGGGATTGATCCTGCGTCGCCACTGTGCGATAAGTTTTATGAAGCCTTGAAATTGCACAATCTGCCGCTGATTACACATGCTGGGCAGGAGCGAGCCGTCAAGGGTGCGCATGAACAGCATTTCGGCAACCCGCTGCGCCTACGCCGCCCACTGGATCAAGGCGTTAAAGTGATTGTTGCGCATTGCGCCAGTATGGGCGAGGATCGTGATCTTGACCGCGGGCCGAATGGAAAATATGTGACCTGCTTTGGATTGTTTGAGCGTCTGATGGATGACAAGCAATATGAAAATAATCTGCTGGCCGATATTTCAGCGACGCCACAAACCAACCGTGCAGCCGTGATTGAAAAAATTATTGAGCGCGACCACTGGCATCCACGATTGCTCAACGGTACCGACTATCCGTTGCCGGGAGTAGTGCCGCTGTTCTCGGTTGATCGGTTAGTCGAGCGCAGCTGGCTGACCAAAAGTGAGGGCGGTGTGATGAAGGAAATTCGCGAATACAATCCGGTGTTGTTTGATTTTGTGTTGAAGCGTACGCTGCGCGTGAATGGAAAAAAGTTGAGCAATACGGTGTTTGAAACAGCCCGCCATTTTCGATTTGCCAGCAGCAATAAATAACAGGAATCCGCATGTCATCCACTGAAACTGAACTGTCTGAACTTCAACCCGCGCGACCAGCGCAAAACCAATTCGCGCTGCTCAAGCAGCGCCGCTTTGCGCCTTTTTTCTGGACACAGTTTTTAGGCGCGGGTAATGACAATATTTTCAAATTTGCGTTCACCGTGTTGGCGACCTACTCGGCCGCGGCGTGGGGCGGAATGGACCCCACTATTGCAGGGCCGTTGATTGGCGGACTATTTATTACGCCATTTGTATTGTTCTCGGCGACCGCCGGCCAGCTAGCCGATAAATATGAGAAATCATTCCTCACGCGCATCGTAAAAAATCTTGAAATTGCGTTCATGCTCGTGATCGCCGCGGGATTTATTTGGCAAATCGTGTCGTTACTATTCGTAGGCGTATTTTTGATGGGGTGTCATTCGACATTGTTCGGACCGGTCAAGTTTGCCTACCTGCCACAGCATCTGAGCGATGCTGAACTCACGGGCGGCAACGGGCTGGTGGAGATGGGCACATTTACCGCAATCTTGTTGGGCACCATGCTAGGTGGCGCGTTAGTCGCGATGCCAAGCATCGGCCCAACTTACGTTGCGGTGGTCTCGCTGGTGATCGCCGTGATTGGTCGCGTGGTGGCAGGTTTTATTCCGAATTCCCCTGCGCCGCAGCCCGATTTGAAAGTGAATTGGAATCCCGTTACCGAGACTTGGACGAATCTCAACATTGCCCACAAAAACCGTGTGGTGTTTCATTCGCTCATCGGCAATTCCTGGCTATGGTTTTTTGGGTCAATTTTCCTCACCTCGTTTACGGGCTTTTCAAAGGAGGTGTTGGGTGGCAATGAGCAGGTCGTGACACTTTTGCTGGCGCTGTTTTCAATTGGCATTGGTCTCGGTTGCGTGCTGTGCGAAAAAATGTCGGGTCATAAAGTTGAAGTCGGTTTAGTGCCGTTCGGCGCAATTGGTATGACGCTTTTCGCGGTCGACCTTTATTTCGCATCGCGGGGATTGAAGCCGGGTGCAACGTTGATCGGTGCGAGCGATTTTTTGAAAAGTTGGCCGCATTGGCGTGTCGCCGCCGATTTGTTTTTACTCGCGATGTTCGCCGGTTTTTTCAGCGTGCCGTTGTATGCGCTGATGCAGGCCCGATCAGATAAAAACTACCGCGCGCGCATCATCGCTGCGAATAATATTTTGAATGCGTTGTTCATGGTGGTCGCGTCCATCATGGCGGCGGCGCTGTTGAAAGCCGGGCTCACTTTGCCGCAATTATATTTGGTCGTCGGCATTATGAACGCGGCCGTTGCGCTCTATATCTTTCTGCTGATTCCTGAATTTTTGATGCGGTTTTTAATCTGGATGTTGATTCACACGTTTTATCGCGTCGATAAAAAAGGGCTGGAAAATATTCCCGACGAAGGCGCATGTTTGCTGGTGTGCAACCACGTGAGTTTTGTCGATGCGCTGGTGGTAGGCGGCTGCATTTCACGGCCGGTGCGCTTTGTTATGGATCACCGTATTTATAAAGTGCCGGTGCTGAATTTTGTATTCCGCACCGCCGGCACCGTGCCGATTGCCTCCGCCAAAGAAGACCCGGTGATGCTGGAACAGGCTTATGACCGCATTGACGAATATCTGAAAGCGGGTGAAGTCGTTTGTATTTTCCCCGAAGGCCGCATCACTGATAACGGCGAGTTGTATCCGTTCAAAAAAGGTGTGCTGCGTATTATTGAGCGCACCGCCGTGCCGGTGATCCCGATGGCGTTGCGCGGGTTGTGGGGCAGCTTTTTCTCGCGCTGGGGCGGCGTGGCGATGCGCTATCCGCGCGGTGTCTTTTCTGATATCTCGCTGGTCATTGATAAGGCGTGGCACCCGCAATCGGTGACGCCGGAAGCGCTGCAAATGAAAGTGGCGGATTTGCGCGGGGATTGGAAATAGATACGTCGGAAAAATTGTTCAGCGCGGTCGAAGCCTGCTTCGCACGGCACGGCGTTGAGGATTCAC
>JANYGV010000107.1 GCA_025359285.1 Burkholderiales bacterium | reverse complement strand
GCGGGGGAATCGTACCCGCCGTATGTGGATGGATTGCCGAAATATGTGGCGTTGAAGAATATCGCGGTGAAGAAGAAGTTGAAGGGGTTTGTGGTTTAGCGGCATGCAGCGCTGAATGCAACACGTTTTGCTTATCCCGATTTACGATGTGGTCGACAGAAAAGTGTCTTATTCGTAGTAGCATGGTGCGCACGATGGGACGATAAACAAGAAATTGTCAAGCCAGAAAATAAAACAGACTGATTGAATATGATGATTAAAAGTTTTTTTGCACGTACAAACTCGAGCCACGATGTAACCCTGTGTTTTTTTCGTTTGGCTTTGCCATGGGCGATAACTTTTGCTCTATTTTTAGCTCTTTTTTTTACCTTGACCGCAAGCCCTAATACGCTCGCGGCGGCGGGAGATATCACAACGTTTGCTGGTGGAGGAAATGGAGATGGCGGGCCTGCTTCAATCGCAAATGTTGCCGGACCCACTGGCGTTGTGATCGATCGCGCGGGCAATATTTATTTTGCTGATCAGATCAGCAATCGCGTTAGAAAGGTTACAGTAAGCACGGGCGTGGTTACTACAGTAGCAGGCACCGGAAAGTTCGGGTTTTCTGGCGACGGGGGACTTGCAGTTAACGCCAGACTTGCGTACCCGACTGGAGTCGCGTTGGATAGTTTGGGAAATGTATATATTGCCGACCGATCTAACCACTGCATACGAAAGGTAACGGTGGCAACTGGCTTGATTAGCACAGTTGCAGGAAATGGAGATTTGGCGTTTGGCGGTGATGATGGTCCTGCGACGAGCGCCAGCCTCTCTAACCCCGAGGGGGTCGCGTTAGATAGTGCTGATGATATTTTTATTGCTGATACAGGTAATAGTCGCATCCGAAAGATTGTTACGGCTACTGGAGTGATAACCACAATTGCGGGAAATGGTACAGGGGGATTTGCAGGTGAGAATGAGCCTGCGATAACCGCAAAACTTAGCAGTCCGACTGGTGTTGCTGTCGATAGTTTTGGCTGGGTTTATATAGCGGACAGTGGCAATCATAGGGTTCGCGCAATTTCGAAATATACGGGTGTTATTTACACTGTTGCTGGCACTGGTGTCTATACAGGTGTGCCTGGAGCAGACAATGTTCCTGCTACTAGCTCAGAGCTATTCGCTCCTAGCAGCATCACTGTTGATCGCGAAAAAAATGTTTATGTGACTGATTCTGGGTATAGTCGCGTTCGAAAA
Source organism: Burkholderiales bacterium (assembly GCA_025359285.1). Taxonomy (GTDB): domain Bacteria; phylum Pseudomonadota; class Gammaproteobacteria; order Burkholderiales; family Usitatibacteraceae; genus UKL13-2. The sequence continues at coordinate 7,115 of JANYGV010000107.1, read as the reverse complement.
ATTTCTTTTTCAGGTGGCATCATCACCACAATTGCAGGAACTGGGACACGGGGGTATTCCGGTGATAACTTAGCCGCAACTAACAGCCAGCTTGCCGGCCCACTGGGCATAGCAATTGATGATTCGGGTAATGTGTATATCGCTGACCACGATAACTTTCGTATTAGGAAGGTTCTTGCGAGCACTGGGATGATCTCAACGATCGCAGGAAGCGGATCCGCGGTATTTGCCGGTGACAGCGGCTCTGCAGAGAGGACGACGCTTTTCGAACCGCATGGCATGGCCATAAGCGCGAGTGGAGACATGTATTTTGCTGACACACTAAATCATCGAATTCGCAAAGTAACTATCGGAACCGGTGTAGTCACTACCGTTGCCGGAACTGGAATCTACGGATTCTCCGGCGACAACGAACTAGCTACTAACGCGAAATTGAACAGTCCCTATGGCGTGGCATTGGACAACGTTGGCAATATTTATATAGCAGACTCTTTCAATGGCCGTATCCGTAAGGTGACAGCTGCTTCGGGCATCATAACGACAGTTGCAGGAGGCGGAACCAATTTGAGCGATAACGTCAATGCCACGAGCGCTAACTTAGACGCGAAAGCTGTTGCGCTAGATCGCGCTGGTAACATTTATGTCGCGGATGCGGGCATCAACAGAGTTCGCAAAATAAATGTAGCAACTGGATTTATTACTACTGTTGCTGGAACGGGAGAGTATGGGTTTAGTGGGGATAACGGACCAGCCACGGCTGCAAGGATCGCTAATCCAAACGGCATTGCGCTCGATAGCATGGACAACATATATATTGCCGATGGGAGCAATAACAGAATACGCAAAGTCTCATCGCTTACAGGCTTAATTTTCACCATTGCTGGCGGTGGACCACCCCCGTATAGCTTACCTCCAAGCGACAGTGGCCGCCCTGCGACTAGTGCTTCGCTCTATGCGCCACATGGTGTTGCGGTTGATAGTGAAGGTAACATTTACTTTGGTGATCAGGGTCACTATCGCATTTGCAAAATAACGCGTGCAAACGGTTCAATTAGTACTATTGCGGGTTCGCAGGTTTACGCTGGGTTTTCAGGTGATGGAGGCTTGGCAATTAATGCTAGTCTTGGAATAACTTGGGGTGTTACAGTTGATGTGGAAGGCAATCTTTATTTATCTGATATTTCTAACGACCGCATTCGCAAAATAACTGGCCCAATAGCAGACTCTGTTTTGCGCGTTAGCAACGATTTAGGTGCTGACGGCAAGAGCGACCTATTAGTTCAATCCGCTGTCGGCACCACGACTGCTTGGCTCATGAACGGCACCAACATTGCCAGCGGTGCCGACCTGATCGGCGCAGGATCAGGATGGACCATCAGCCACATAGCCGACTTCAACGGCGACGGCAAGGCTGACATCCTGTGGCGTCACACCGATGGCCGCATTGCCATGTGGCTCATGAACGGCAGCAGCCTCGTCAGCGGTGCAGGCCTGCTGGGCGCAGGCTCCGGCTGGAGCGTCACCCACGTCGCCGACTTCAATGGCGATGGCAAGGCTGACATCCTGTGGCGTCACACCGATGGCAGCATCGCCATGTGGCTCATGAACGGCACCAACTTTACCAGTGGGGCAAGCCTGCTGGGCGCGGGCTCCGGCTGGAGCGTCACCCACGCAGCAGACTTCGATGGTGACGGCAAAGCCGATATTCTCTACGCCAACACCGACGGACGCATTGCCATGTGGCTCATGAACGGCACCAATCTCACCGCAGGCGCGGGCCTGCTTGGCGCAGGCTCAGGTTGGAGCATCACCCACTCAGCAGACTTCGATGGTGACGGCAAAGCCGACATCCTCTACCGCAACACCGACGGTCGTATTGCCATGTGGCTCATGAACGGCACCAACCTCATCAGCGGCGCAGGCCTACTCGGCGCCGGATCTGGCTGGAGCGTGACCCACGTCGCTGATTTCAACGGCGACGGCCGTGCCGACATCCTCTACGCCAACACCGACGGTAGTATTGCCATGTGGCTCATGAACGGCATCAATCTCACCGCAGGCGCAGGCCTGCTTGGCGCCGGATCTGGCTGGAGCGTGACTCACACAGGCGATTTCAACGGTGACGGCAAAGCCGACATCCTCTACCGTCACACCGACGGCAGAATAGCGATGTGGCTGATGAGTGGCACTGCCCTGACGAGCGGTGCGGGACTCACCGGGCCGGGGACGCTGAAAGTGGTGCCGCCGGCACCCTAGCCTTAATCTGGTTCAATTTGTACATCGGCCCGCAAACGCGAGCCGTTTGCTTTGTGCGCGGTTGAGACTGCGTGCATGACTAGGCCGCGTTCATTTTCTGCAACTCAAACGCTAGCGCGCTTCTTGGCGTATAAACCCGCCAGACGCGCCACCTGTATAGGTTTTCGCCAACTCGTTCAATCCAACGTGGAGCGTCCAAACGTGGCGCCCGTCTGTTACGATGAATCTGCTCGAACAATAGACCTATAACGTAGCTTAAATTCGTAACTGCACCGTACTTATTCCGGGAGAGAAAACAATGGTGATTGATCTAAATAGTGGCTTGCTGATTGCGTTTGTTTGCGCGATTTTTGCATTGTTCTACGGCGCTTGGCAGGCTAAATGGATTATTTCGCAGTCGGACGGCAATGAGCGCATGCGCGAAATCGCCGCCGCCATTCAGGCGGGCGCCAAAGCCTATTTAAATCGCCAATACGCGACGATTGCGCTGGTCGGCGTGGTGCTGTTTTTTGCGCTGATTTTTATTCCTGGTTTGGGTTTGGTGACAGCGGTTGGTTTCGCGATCGGTGCGATTGCATCCGGACTTGCCGGTTTTATCGGCATGAATGTTTCCGTGCGCGCGAACGTGCGGACGGCAGAGGCGGCGCGTCGTGGCATTAATCCTGCGTTGAATATTGCGTTCAAAGGCGGCGCGGTCACCGGTTTGTTGGTGGTTGGTTTGGGTCTGTTAAGCGTGGTCGGATTTTTCTATGCGCTGAACGGCTCCGCTCCATTCGGTGCCAAGATGAGTGACACGATCAAGCCGCTGATCGGTCTCGCATTTGGTTCCTCGTTGATCTCAATTTTCGCGCGTCTCGGCGGCGGTATTTTCACCAAGGGTGCGGACGTGGGCGCAGATTTGGTCGGTAAAGTTGAAGCCGGTATTCCTGAAGATGACCCGCGCAACCCTGCTGTGATTGCGGACAACGTCGGTGATAACGTCGGTGATTGCGCGGGTATGGCCGCCGATTTGTTCGAGACCTACGCGGTAACGATAATCGCGACGATGGTGTTAGGCGCGCTGATTCTGGATGCACCCGGCACGGTGGGCAATGTGGTCGTGTATCCCTTGGTGCTCGGCGGCTTTGCGATTATCGCGTCGGTGATTGGCTGCTTGTTCGTGAAAACCAATGACGGCGGCAACGTCATGAATGCGCTCTATCGCGGCCTAGCGGTGGCGGGCGTATTGGCGCTGATTGCGTTCTACCCGATCACGAAATGGATTATGGAACCGGTGGTGGCTAACTATCCGTATTTGTCGGTGAATAGTTTGTACAGTGCGGCAGTCGTAGGCCTGGTATTGACCGCGTTTTTGGTGTGGATTACCGAGTACTACACCGGCACGCAATACGCGCCGGTGAAGCATGTGGCGGAGGCATCCACCAAAGGCCACGCGACCAACATCATTGCGGGTATCGGCGTGTCGATGCGCTCAACCGCATGGCCGGTGTTGGCGGTGTGTGTGGCGATTTATGCGTCGTTCGCATTGGCAGGTTTGTATGGCATTGCGGTGGCAGCGACATCGATGTTATCGATGGCCGGTATTGTGGTGGCGCTTGATGCATACGGCCCGATCACCGATAACGCGGGCGGTATTGCCGAAATGAGCGAAATGCCAAAATCGGTGCGCGATGTGACGGACCCGCTGGATGCCGTGGGCAACACCACCAAGGCAGTGACTAAAGGCTACGCGATTGGCTCGGCTGGTTTGGCCTCCCTCGTATTGTTCGCCGATTACACCCATAAGCTCGAAGAAACTGGTCGTCATCTGACGTTTGATCTGTCGAATCCGGCCGTCATCATCGGCTTGTTCGCAGGCGGCATGATTCCGTTTTTATTCGGTGCAATGGCGATGGAAGCGGTCGGCAGATGTGCAGGTGCGGTGGTGGAAGAAGTGCGCCGCCAGTTCCGCGAAATCAAAGGCATCATGGAAGGCACCGCTAAGCCGGATTATTCGCGTGCGGTGGATTTGCTGACCAAGGGCGCGATCAAGGAAATGATTATTCCGTCGTTGCTTCCGGTGCTTGCGCCGATTTTGATCGTCGTCATTGTTGGGCTGTTGATGGGCTGGGATTCGGGCCTGCAAGCGCTCGGCGGCATGCTGATGGGCACGATTATCACCGGTTTGTTTGTGGCGATTTCGATGTGTACCGGCGGCGGCGCGTGGGATAACGCCAAGAAATATATCGAAGAAGGTCATCACGGTGGTAAAGGTTCTGACGCGCATAAAGCAGCCGTGACGGGCGATACCGTGGGTGATCCTTACAAAGACACGGCAGGCCCGGCTGTGAATCCGCTGATCAAAATTATCAACATCGTGGCGCTGATGATTGTGCCGGTATTTGGTACCGGAGATCATGTGGCAAAGGCCGCCGCGCCGGCTGCGCAGTTGACACCCGCGTCAGCCGCTATGGCTGCACCCATGGCCGCTGCTGCGCCAACGCCTGCGCCGGTAGTGGCCGCCACAACTCCAGCTGTCATTGCTTCAGGCTCGCTGGCGAAAATTTACTTCGCCACGGGTGCCAAGGAGCTGCCCGCGGACGGCGCAAAATCACTTGAGCCGGTGATTGCGACGGCAAAAGCAAACACCGCTGCGAAGGTGACACTTTCCGGTTTTCATGATGCGACCGGCGATCAGGCAAAAAATGAAGAGCTCGCCAAAGAACGCGCCAAGGCCGTTCGCGAAGCATTGAAGGCGGCGGGTATTGCAGAAGATCGCATTGAAATGAAAAAGCCGGAAGTCGTCACCGGCACGGGTGATAACGCAGAAGCACGTCGCGTAGAAGTTGCTGTGAAGTAACGTCGTAAATTAAGTCGCTTTATCCGCCGAAAAATAAAACGCCGACGATTCAAACCGTCGGCGTTTTTTATGTTGAAACGCGAGTGTGGACGGGCGTTTGCACAGATCGGTGCTTAACAAAAAAACGAAATACAGATTCGTTGCAAAAGCGACTCCGAATGACCGCTCGGCATTGACGGCCCTAGTCGAGTGGCCGCCCGCCAGTAGGGTTATCCGCTATTTAAGCTGGCAATTTGAAATTCTTATAATCCTCGCGCAGTTGAGTTTTCAATAACTTTCCGGTTGCCGTATGTGGCAGCTTGTCCAAGAACACCACATCGTCTGGCACCATCCATTTTGCTATTTTGCCGTCATAGAATTTAATCAGTTCGTCTCGGGTTAACGTCGTATTTGGCTTTAGCACCGCCAGCACGAGCGGTCGTTCGTCCCACTTCGGATGTGGCACACCAATGACGGCGGCCTCAAATACGGACGGGTGCGACACCGCAATATTTTCAAGGTCAATTGAGCTGATCCATTCGCCACCAGACTTGATCACATCTTTAGACCGATCCGTGATTTGCATGTAGCCATCGGCATCAATATTCGCCACATCGCCGGTCGCAAACCAGCCATCAACCAGCGCAGATTTTTCATCTTTGAAATAGCGATCTACCACCCAAGGACCGCGCACCATCAAGTCACCGGCGGCTTTTCCATCATTGGGCAGCGTGCGACCTTCATCGTCGACAATTTTCATCTCGACCCCAAAAATCGCGCGGCCTTGTCTGGCTTTAACCGCATCTTGTTGCTCGGCCGACATGGTTTGGTGTTTCAATTTCAGGCGGCACATCGTCCCCAGCGGCGACATTTCGGTCATCCCCCATGCGTGCACCACGTTCACGCCGAATTCATGCTCAAACGATTTAATCATCGCCGGCGGGCACGCCGATCCGCCGATAACGGTTTCCTTGAATGTGCTGAATTTTAAATTGCTCGACTTTACATAACTGAGCAGTCCCATCCAGACCGTCGGCACACCTGCGCTCATGGTCACGCCTTCGCCTTCAAACAGCGCATATAAACTCGCGCCGTCGAGGGCCGGGCCGGGAAAGACCAGCTTTGCGCCGGCGGCGGCACAAATGTAGGGTGTGCCCCACGCGTTGACGTGAAACATTGGCACCACCGGCAGCACCACATCGCGCGACGATAGGCAAAATGCCTCCGGCGACATCGCTGCATAAGTGTGATAAATGGTTGAGCGATGGGTATACAAGACACCCTTGGGATTGCCCGTGGTGCCGGATGTGTAGCAAAGTCCCGAAGGCGTATTTTCATCGAGCGGTGGCCATTCAAAATCAGCCGCTTCAGCCGAAATCAAATCTTCGTAGCAGAGTAAATTCGACAGCTTTGCATCGGGCATATGCCCGCGATCTGTCATCGCGATGAAGGCTTTAATCGTCGGCAGTTTCGGCGCAAGCGCTTCAACCAGCGGCAAAAAAGTCAAGTCAAAAAACAGATAGCCGTCTTCCGCGTGGTTGATGATGTAGGCGATTTGTTCTGGAAAAAGTCGCGGATTGATGGTGTGGGTAATGGCCCCCATTCCGGATACGCCATAGTAAATTTCAAAATGACGATAACCGTTCCAAGCGAGTGTGCCGACTCGATCGCCGACTTTGACGCCTAAATGTTTGAGGGCATTCGCGAGCTGCTTGGCACGGCGATTGGCGTCGCGATAGGTGTAACGGTGGATATCGCCTTCAACCCGGCGTGAAACGATTTCTGTATCGCCGTGATTCGCTTCAGCGAACTCGATTAGCGCAGATATGAGCAGCGGACGCTGCATCATCGACTGTTGCATGGACTCCTCCAGTATTGAATTGTTGTGCGCTTATTGTGGCACAACAAAATCAGACACTGGGTGATCGCGGTAGGACGGTGGTGCTTGAAAAACCTAATGCACCTAAATAAATTCGCGCTGTTAAGCGAGTTTAATACAGCGGCGCAGGCTCAATATAGGCGTGCGTGATGATGCTATTGA
>JANYGV010000077.1 GCA_025359285.1 Burkholderiales bacterium | reverse complement strand
CTTGGCGATCAAGGCGCATGGATCTGGCTTTGCGATTGGCCTCATTTTCTTCGGCGTTGCCTGCCTAATTCGCGCCTATCTAATTTATAAATCCGGGTACTTCCCAAAGATGCTGGGTGTGCTGATGTGGGGTGCAGGATTAAGGTACCTCATTAACAGTGTCGCGCTCTTGCTGGCGCCGTTGTTCGCGGTACAGATTTTTCCGGCGATCCTGGCACCTGCCCTAGTGGGAGAGCTGTCGCTTAGCCTCTGGCTGATTGCGAAAGGCGTAAAGATTGAAAAATGGAAGCAGCGAGTTGAGTCATCCCTTGCCCACTCACCATCCAACGAGCGCAAATAGTATGGCTAACCGGTAACTCCCGCGATGGCGTTTCTCTGTCATTTTGCTGATGGTGGTTTGAGAACTGGCGCATCTCGCCTGAGATTATTTTTACGTCGGCGAAACAAGCCATCACATCCTAAATCGTTCCGACCTTCCAGCCATTTCGAATGGGTGGGGCGTGATGCTGATTCCTGCGCTGGCCTGGTTCCTGAGCGGTCGTATATAAAAGCGTATGACGACACATTCCAACGAGGCGGCAGCAACGTCTAAGCGCAGCAGCACCTCAATGCCGCCTCATTTTTATTTGCAGGCAATAGGACACAAACCCTAGCATACACGGGTGTTTTGAAGCATTTATTATTCAAACGCCGCGCCAGTGCTCGTGTTTTATTTAAAAATAGACAAGCCAGCAGAATCGTCAACCGACCGAGCAAATATTTTGAGCGGAAAAAAATATCAATTTAGCCTGTTGCCCAAATTTGTTTAGTGGCCCTTGGGATTATTCGGCTGCCGGTCACGATTGTTCGGCACACCATCACCGTCGCGGTCATTTCGGTTCCAGCGCCCACGCTCAAGTTCCCAGCGGTTGTCACGTTGCGTCCAGCGCGGCTCGACGTAATATTGACCGGAGCGATTACGCTGCCAGCTACCGTTTCGCGATGTATGTTGCCGCGATTTGAATCCCAGTAACCCGGTGTCCATGTGTAGCCGCGACGCGGCTGAGGCACCGGCTCGTAACGCAATGCCGGTGGCGCATCATTCAAGAAAATCCTGACGTCGGCGACCGCCAAGCTCGATTGAGTGATGCCGCCGACAGAAGCGGCAATCAGCAAAGCGAGCAGCGGTTTACGAAAATTGATTATCGTTTTCATATTTATTTTCATATTTGTTTTTATATTTATCTCCAGCTGTTTTCTAAAACCGCTAAAGCACCATAACCGCGATTTTTTTAAGCATCGCTGCTGCGCCTCATCGCCGCCTCGGTCAAATCTCAGTAAAGTGTTTTGCCATATGCTCGATGTTGGGCATAAATAGCGGGCCAGTGCGTGCTGCGGCGCACAGAGGCGCATAAAAATTGTGTGCCCACGCTATTCGGCTGGTTTCGATCCCAATCCCAATCCATATGCGGCTGCGATCAATCCATATGATCGGTGTCTTGCTACAGGATCATGTGTCCAGGTGTTGATCACTATTTCATCCAGCGCGACCCGGCTGGCGAGCGCGTCCAGCCGCGCTTCTATATGCGTGGCGAGCCGGATACCCAAGCTTGTAAATCCTGCACCTGTTGCGGGAATTCCTCGGCTGCGTTTTGATGCGGATTCAGCGCCAGCGCGGTTCGCCGGTCGGAGCCGGGCGCGCGTCCGAGGCCAAGATCAATTCGCCCCGGCGCAATCCCTTCCAGCACGCGAAATTGTTCCGCCACTTTTAATGCGGAATAGTGTGGCAGCATCACGCCTGCGCTTCCTATCCGGATGCGCTTGGTGGTCGCGGCGATGGCGGCCATCAACACCTCTGGCGCGGTGCCGACGATGCTGTCACTATTGTGATGCTCTGACACCCAGTAGCGGTGATAACCCAAGCGATCGCAGTGCTGAGCAAGCTCAATGGATTCGCGGATCGCCAGATGCTGGCTATTGCCGCGAGTGGCCGGGGATTGGTCGAGGGCAGAAATTTTCAAAGCAGGTGTTCTCCGGGCAGCTTGGCGGACAGGCAGGTTACGGATGCGAAGTCCTTGGATCAATGAAATGGGGACGCACGACTCGCTTAACCAGCTTCATCGTGAAAATCAGCTTAGCTAGGCCGGGTTGTATTCGTTTTAAACTGAACACGTAGCAAAAAAACCACACAAAAAATATCATGAATTCCACATCCCCCATTGCCATTATCGGCGCAGGTATTGCAGGTCTATCATGCGCGACGGCGCTGCAACACGCGGGCTTGAATGTTTGCGTATTCGATAAAAGCCGTGGCCCCAGCGGACGCATGAGCACTCGTCGCGGCACAGGAGACGGCGACGCCGCTTGGCAATGTGATCATGGTGCGCAATATTTCACGGCACAAGATCCCGGTTTTCGACAAGAAGTCGCGCGATGGTGCGAGGCCGGTGTGGCGGCACTATGGACGCCAAAACTATGGGCACCGCCACTGGAAATTTTAAACGGCGAGCGTGAATCAAGTGCCGCGCCAAAACAACGTTTTGTGGGCTTGCCGCGCATGACCGCCCCCGCCAATTTCCTTGTGGAACCACTCGCGCTCACGACTCAATGCACCATCAAAGCATTGCAGCGGGACGCAGATAGTTGGCGATTGCTGTCGGCTGAAAATGGTTTATCGGGGGCATCGTTCGGCGCGGTATTGTTGGCCATTCCCGCCCCGCAAGCAGCGCCGTTATTCGCCGAAATTCTGCCATCATTTGCAGCCATTGGCGCAAACACTAAAATGCGCGGCAGCTGGACGCTGATGCTGCAATATGCGGCGGCATTACCGCTGGCGCTGCCGTTTGATGCCGCATTTGTTTCTGCCTTGGATCCCGACAACATCCTGGGATGGATCGCCCGTGATAGCAGTAAACCGGGTAGAACCGGGCTTGAAAGCTGGGTGCTACAGGCGACCCCTGAATGGAGTGAGGCGCATATTGAAGACGACATCAATAGCGTGGCTGCAACCTTGCTTACTGCCTTCGGTCAACTCGGTGGCCGCCACCCGCAAAGCTGGACCGCTCACCGTTGGCGCTATGCCGATACGGAGTCATCGCCGCAGTTAGGCAGTGCATGGAACGCAGAATCTGGCGTCGGGATGTGCGGTGATTGGCTCAACGGCGGCAAAGTAGAAGGTGCCTGGCTGAGCGGACAACATTTGGCGCGACAGGTATTGGCGTCCATTTAACGACGCGCGGTGAATGCTTGCGGAAAGACGAATCCTCTTTTTTCTAGCGAGTAACTACCCTAAACCCTCCTAAACCACCCAAAACGACCTTAAACCACGACCTGATTGCGCCCCAGTTTTTTCGCCTGATAAAGCCGACGATCGGCCGCCTCAAGGAGCGCGTTAGTCGCATTGCTGATGCCATCAAGTGCGATCTCGGCGGGGGTCGCGACACCCACGCTAATCGTCACCGCCAAACCAGCTTGAAAAGTGTGCCAATCATATTCAGCGACCGCAATATTCAGCCGTTGCGCCACCACTTTTCCGACCGACAGCTCAGTTTGCGGCATGGCAAGAATAAACTCTTCACCGCCAAAGCGCGCGGGCAGATCTGCATAACGGCAGTTTTGGCGGATCAGCTCGGCCGGTGTGCGAAGCACGGTGTCGCCCGTAATATGACCAAATTTGTCGTTGACTTGTTTGAAATGATCGACATCAATCATAAGCAACGCGATCAGATGCTCAGCGTCTGCTCGCGAAAGCGCAGCAGACATCCATTGTTCAAGCGCGCGACGGTTGGGAAGTGCGGTTAGCGCATCCTCTTTTGCGAGGCGCTCCCACTCATCTGAAAGGCGGCGCATCGATAGCGTGAGTTCGCGGCGCTCGATGGTATTGCGCGCCGCTTCGTTGGTGAGTGCCGCTTCGATTTCGCGCACTTTCTTAACTGCCCCCAGCGCCGCGCCTAAATCGCCCAGCGCTTCATGCGCCTCTGACATGCCGATATAGGCATCGCGTTGCTCGCGCTTAAAGCCGCCGACTAAATGGATTAACGCCTCGTCATAAGCGACGAGCGCTTCCCGGTAACGATACAAGCGTACCGACAGCGTGCCAATTTCGTTATAAGTAACCGCAATATTGGCGCGCATTTTATACGCCGATAGCGCTGCGGAACCTCGCTCAGAGTAACGAGCGCGCCCTCGTAGTCTTCAGCGTAACGTTGAGTAATGGCGTAGTTGCCCCGCGCCAGCGCCGAGACCCGCACGCTGCCTGCGGCATGCGCTTCGTTAGCCAGTTAATCCCACATGGGCAGTAGCGCAAAACACGCGCTACGCTGTGCCTCCATGTTTAAGGTGATGCCTTCAGCGCGACGCGAATCGGCATTCAGCGTCGCCATGCAGCTGCGCAGTCTAGCGTGCCTCGCAGGATATGCGTGCGCGCTCAAGAATTTCTCCCTTTGGGCGATGCAATCCAGCCAGCGCGGTCAGCATCACGCGCCGTCGTCAACGGCCGCGCCACTTGCCGCTCGGCTGTTTCGGTATTGCTCTCCTCGATGGCCCGACGAATCTGCTCGATTTGCTCAACAACGTTCGTGGTGCTCAAGGCCGCCGTTGCGGGTGAATGCTGCGTACTCTGCATATCGTATGTGTCTTGGCGTCGCGTTTGTGGTGTTTGTTGTTGGGCAAAATGGGTGAGCAAAACGCAATCTAATAATTGCATGGAGGCTACATTTTAGCGCGGTGATTTATAACTGTTGGCGGCAAGGCAATCGCAAATAGTCAAATCTGGCCTAAAGCATTTTAGGCTTGCGGTATTTAGAAAAATGAAACCCCAGCATAGACGGGCGTTTTCAGCCATTTTTTTATCGAAAACGCCGTCCTTGCTGGGGTTTATACTTTTCTGCAATTGGCAAGAGCCACTAGAAAATCCCTGTCGCCATAACGTTAAGGCAAAATTATGAGCGCCACCATTGGCAATGCACCGCTCGCGGACGAGCGCCATTCTGAACGCAATTCCGAAATGATTGGCAGGTGCTCAGCGCCGGTTAGCAGGCTGAGCAGCGCGGTTGGCTCAATTCGTGAGGCGGTGCAAATGAAACAACCTTGTAGAGCCAGAATATGCGGCTTGGCTGACGATTGCGGGCGTAAGGAATGGCGCCTATTCTTGACTGACTCCATAGCCAAACTCTTCGCCTTCACCTGAATCCAATCAGGTAGGGCCGCCGTATTGGATGCCAGTCGCTCACAAGCAGCCCCAAGAATTGTAAAAAGCACTATTATTTGAGAACATTCCAATTAGTTGACACATTACTCGGAAATTTTCATGCACGCCACCCTGCATCTAATGAAATCGCGCGGTTTTCCACATCTGCGCCGCAAAACACTCGATACGCTGCAAGTAAATCTCGGCTATAAATGTAATCAAGCCTGTTTTCACTGCCACGTGAATTCAAGTCCGGATCGCAAAGAAATGATGTCGCTTGAGACCATTGATGAGGTGATCGCGTTTCTGCGCGTCGCCAAAATCAAAACTCTCGATATGACCGGCGGCGCGCCGGAATTAAACGATCATTTCCGTCATCTTGTTATGGCGGCGCGTGCCTTGGATGTGCGCGTGATTGATCGCTGTAATTTGACGATTCTGGAAGAGCCAGGCTTTGAAGATTTGGCACAATTTCTGGCCGACCAGCGGGTGGAAGTGAGCGCTTCGCTGCCTTGCTACAGCCAGGAAAATGTTGACAAGCAACGCGGTGAAGGCGTGTTTGAGAAGTCAATTTCCGGGCTGAAAAAATTAAATGCGTTGGGCTATGGCCATGATGGAAGTGGTCTGGTGCTAAATCTCGTGTTCAACCCACAAGGCCCGAAACTGCCGCCTTCACAAGAAGCCCTGGAAGCCGATTATCATCGCTTGCTTAAACTCAATTTTGGTATTGTCTTCAATCATCTTTTTACCATCACCAACATGCCGATTCAGCGTTTTGGATCGACCCTCATTTCCAAGGGTGAGTTCGAGCCCTACATGGACTTGCTGGTGTCCTCGTTTCAATCGCAAAACCTCGATAGCGTGATGTGCCGCTCGCTCTTGTCGGTGGACTATTTAGGGTTTGTCTACGATTGTGATTTCAACCAAATGTTGGGCCTGCCGCTACAGCGTAACGATCATCTCAAAACGCATTTGCGCGAGCTGATGGGCGTTGATTTGCTGGGCAACCAAATCGTGGTTAAAGATCACTGCTACGGCTGCACCGCCGGGCAAGGCTCAAGCTGCGGCGGGGCGCTTGATGCAGAGGGGGGCTTGGTCGGCTCGCTGGCGGCGGCGGAATAGTCTGATTTCTGCCATCAAAATACCGCTTTGCATAAAAGCACATTGATGGTTTGCTCGAGGGATTGCTGTAGCCCACACCGTATCTCATGCCGTCGCAACACGCGGGAATGGAGAAATGCATGAATGCGCCGTAACGCGGTCGCCTTGTTCGAGCGCGCATACTGTTTTCGACGTTGATCACCTTTGAAAATTGAGCCGTCCGATTTTTGAACGGCTTGAATTTTTGAGCTTCCTGCTGCTGCAGCTCCCTAAACGTGACCCGTTAACGAAAGGCGATGCATGAAACCGTCCCAAAAGCAGCGCGGCACCGCCAAAACAATCAAGCCGATCAACCTTGCGCTTCAAGGTGGCGGAGCCCACGGCGCGTTTGCGTGGGGCGTGATGGATAAGCTGATTGAAGATGGCCGCCTGATGATTGACGGTATTTCTGGCACCAGCGCAGGGTCGATGAACGCGGTCGTGTATGCGTACGGGCGCACCGTGGGTGGCTCGGATGGCGCGCGTGAAGCGCTGGAAAAATTTTGGAAGGCTGTTTCGGATTCGGGTCAGCGCTATTCGCTGGTCAAGCAAATGTTTCAGAACCCGTTTTCGATGGGTGCCAAAAACATATTTTCATCTTCTGCCGCCTCGCCCTCTTTCGAGGCGATGAAATTTTTGACCGACAGCTTCTCGCCTTATCAGCTCAACCCGACTAACTGGAATCCGTTGCTGGATCTGTTAAATCAGCAGGTGGATTTTGATCGCCTAAATCAATGTCGCGAGACTAAACTATTTTTATCCGCCACCAATGTTCGCTCTGGCAAGGTTCGTGTCTTCAACACTCGCGAAATTACCGCCGCTACTGTGATGGCGTCATCGTGTTTGCCGCAGCTATTTCAAGCGGTTGAAATCGACGGCGAACATTATTGGGACGGCGGATATATGGGTAATCCATCGCTGTTCCCGCTTTTTTACAACACCACGGTAGGCGATGTGTTGATTGTGCATATCAACCCGATTGAACGCGATAATCTGCCCAAAACGTCCACCGAAATTTATGATCGAGTCAACGAAGTGACGTTTAATTCATCGTTGATTAAAGAGCTGCGGTCGGTAGCGTTCGTGCAAAAACTGCTCGATGAAGGCTGGCTTAAAGACGAGTATCGTGACCAATTGATGTATGTGCGAATCCATTCCTTGCGCGCGGACAAAGCGCTGGCAGACCTGAGTGCGGCCTCAAAATTTTTTAGCGAGTGGGATTTTTTAACGATGTTGCGCGATCGCGGTCGTGATTATGCGCAGCAGTGGCTGGACGAAAACGTTGCAAGTGTTGGCGTCCGCTCGACGGTTGATTTGCGCCGTGAATTTTTGAACAGCGGAAGTGAACAAGCGCCGTATCAGCCGGTCAATCCAGTGCCGCCGGTTAAGCGTAAGAAAAATACGGCTGCCACGACTAAACCTGAAGCCAAAATGGGAACCTCGATTCGTCCCACCGCAAAATCCACATCTAAAAAACAGCAGCGTTCGTAAAACTATGTCACATCGCTTACACGCAAGACCCGGAAGCAAACTCAGGAGTTTCAATGAACAAAACCAAAATTATTGTCGCGCTGGCCGTGGTCGCTGCGATCATCGCGTTCTTTGCGTTTGATCTGGGCAAATACTTCAGTCTTGAATATTTTAAAAGTCAGCAAGCCGCGATCAGCGCTTATTACCAGGCGAATCCGTTACAGACGGTAGCCATCTTTTTTGTAATTTATGTTGTTGCGATTGGGTTGTCGTTCCCCGGTGCGGCGTTACTCACGCTGATTGCAGGCGCAATTTTCGGATTGCTATGGGGCTCTGTCATTGTCTCGTTCGCATCGTCCATTGGCGCCACCTTTGCATTTTTGGTGTCCCGATTTTTATTGCGCGACTGGGTGCAAGCGAAATTTGGCAGCCGCCTAAAACCAATCAATGA
>JANYGV010000029.1 GCA_025359285.1 Burkholderiales bacterium | reverse complement strand
ACGCTGGCGCAGCACACCTATTTGGGAGAGACGGTTATCGACCGCCAGCAGCGCATAGCGGGTGATTTCAGCGAAATTCGGGAACGAGCGAACCTGCGTTTCGCCGCCGGCCTCACGCGCGATTTCCCAAAATCCGAACGGGGACTTGATCCGCAGCAGGACTTTGCCAAATACCAAATCGCCACGCACATCGGGGCGGAAGCGATAAGTCGCGAGCGCAAAATTACCGGGCGAGAGTGTCAGCGAAATCGGCAAATTCTCTGCTTCACAATGCTCGGGAAACGCGTCAAAGGCCTGGAAGCTGAGCCGATTTCGACCGCGAGCAGCCGCAGTATCAGGATGCGTAAATTTCAAGGTCACGTCTTGCCATACCCCGACCGGCAAGGTCGCCGCGATCCGCCGCTCAACAATCGGCATGAGCTTATTAAAATGCCCCGCGAGTGCATCCGCCAGCACCGTAAGTGCGATGATCGCGCTTGCGATTATCCAGGTGTCCTGAAGCGACAGAACCACCGAGGCCGTCACCGAAAATGCAAGCAACAGCGCGAGCAGCCCAAGCAACCGCTTGGACGGAATCAAGCGCGCAACTCCGACCGGATTTTTAACGCTCGCAGCACTGTGCGTGCATTGTTGGGCGCGGAGTTGGGTGCGGGATGAGGTGCGGGGTTGGGTGCAAGCTTGGTCGCAAACTTAGGCACGAAATTGTTCACAATTTTACGCACGGGGCGCTTCGACCTGATCAAATAATTCGATCAGCAAATCGTCGACATCACGGCCTTCGATCTCCATTTCGGGCGATGGCGTGACGCGATGACGCAGCACCGGCAAGGCCATCCGCTTCACGTCGTCAGGGGTCACAAAACCGCGACCCTCGAGCAGCGCCTGCGCCCGCGCTGCGCGAATCATCGCGATTGCGCCGCGTGGCCCCGCGCCGGACGACAATCCGACAAAATCGCGGGTAGCGCGCGCCAGCCTAACCGCGTAGTCAAGCACCTGATCATCGACGGTCAAACTGGCCGCCATGCGTTGCAATGTCAGTATCGTTTCCGGCTTGACGATGGTGCGCACGCTCTCGACATTGAGCTTGTCGCCGACCGCGTTGGTGGTCACGCTGCGTACCAGCGCAGATTCTTCCACCAGGCTTGGATAATTAATTTTAATTTTGAGCAGGAAACGGTCAAGCTGCGCTTCCGGCAGCGGATAGGTGCCTTCCTGTTCAATCGGGTTTTGCGTCGCCAGCACCATAAACGGCGTTGGCAATATGTGCGCGGTCGCTTCGATCGTGACCTGCGCTTCTTGCATCACTTCCAACAGCGCGGATTGGGTTTTGGCTGGCGCGCGGTTAATTTCATCGGCCAACAAAAGATTCGCAAAGACCGGGCCTTTGCGGGTCGTGAAATCGCCACTTTTAGGATCGTAAAGCGTATGGCCGGTTACATCAGAAGGCATGAGATCAGGGGTGAACTGGATGCGTGCAAACACGCCATCGAAGGTACGCGCCAGCGCTTTGACCAGCAGTGTTTTGCCGAGGCCAGGCACGCCCTCAATCAGCACATGGCCCGCGCCAATCAGGGCAATGAGCGTCTCATCAATAATCTGCGGCTGACCAACGACCGCTTTGCTGATTTCTGCGCGCATCGCATTTAGCACCCGCACCGCCTGCTGATATTTTTCAGCGTCAGGGTGGGCTGTCGGCGCTGTTGTCATCGCGTTATTGTCGGCGTGCTGCACAGTGGTGGTGTCCATCTTTGTCCAATCTTTGAGCGGGTAAGTGACGATTCAGGTTTCAGAAAATTTGAGTTATAAATAATATTTGGTTTAGCGGGCTGAATATTATTGGCTTGGCGGTGAAAACAGATTTAGGTTTTTACGGAAGGCTGATTCAGCTTTTTTATTGCTCCGTTGCTCACGCTTTATTTTCTCTTGGTTCCCTTCGCGAAGCGGTGATCAAGCATCGCTTCCATCGATTTCAAAGAGCGAATCGTATCTATAAAGCTCGACCTATTCTGCACCGTTGCGCCCAGCGCTCGTTCGATACGGCCTAAGCCCATGCCCGTTTGTGTTTCCAGCGCGGCGAGTAGCGATACCCGGTCAACGCGCGACAGGCCGGGCCGGTCTCGATAAACACGCTTCAGGAAGCGTTCGCGCGCGGCCTGAGCCAGCGTCGGCCACGCTTGCTGTTGCGCCAAATACTGTCCCAGCGCACGCAAGTGCTCACCCAAACTCAGCCGCGCGCCGACGGCATCGACGCGAAGCGGGCCAAAACGCCGCACCACGCGTGCAATCCACACCAATAGCAATACGGCAAACGTCCATAAAACCATCCACGCATGCTGTCCCAACCACGCCCACAGACCGATGTTGGGATCGCGCAACGCGAGCAAAATAACGGGCTGTAACGGCTTGGCGGGATTGCCTACTGCTGGCGTAGCACGCAAGACACCTTCGGCGGCGGCCACGTTTTGAGTGGCAATCATATGCCACAAAAACTCGGCATGGTCGTATTTGCCGAGCGTGCGCAGGGTCATGAAATCAAAATTGGAGATCGCGGTCACGCGACCCAAGCCATCCCGAAATTGCACCAGCCGCGTGCCGACCTGATCGTCAATCACATCCGCATCATCGGGCACTTTTTTGGCCCGCAAATTTTGATACGGCTGAAAGTCCACCTGGAATCTGGCGTTGTCGGCGAACGTGATGCCGGATACGGGGGGCTGGCGTTTCAACTGAGAAAGCGCTTTCGCCACCTGCGGATTTTTTTCCGCTTGATCCTTCACATCATCGGCTTTGAAACCAAAACTTTCGTCCTCGGGCTCGTCCTCTTCCCCATTGGCGGGAACGCCTTGTTCGCGTTTTTCAACCAGCCCATTTTTCACCGTCCAGCGCAAACCCGCATGACCGATGCCGTAACTCGCCAGCAATGGATCATCAAATTTCGGCTGCTCCGCCTCGACGATCAGGTTGCCGCCCGCGCGCACCCACTCGCGTATCCGCGCCACGCGCGCAGGTGTCATCCGCACCAGCCGCCGATCACCCAGCAGCAGGGTCGCATTTTTGGGCGCACCGTCCAAAACGGTGTCCCACGCATCAGCACCCTTCACGATCCGCGTACTTGCGCCCATCGCCTCAACTGTTCTCTGCATCGCCAAATAAGGATTGGTGAGCGCCTCGCCCTGCAGGCCCACCCATTCATTGTCGTCTTCGATGGTGTACCAATTGAGCGCGATGTAAACCAACCCGGCGACTAGCGCGCTCAAGCCTAGCGCCCACCACCAGCCTGCGCGCACGCGTGCTGGTTTGACTGATGTAGCCTGAGCAGCGGCGCGCGGCTTAGCCATCAAGCCGCCTTGATCGACATTTTGGCCGAGTGTAAAGGGCTGGCTGTCGCGCCACGGCGAATACTGAAATGCGCAGACCACGCCTCAATTAACGACGTAATGTCAGCCGACGCCAGCGTCTGCCGCGCATAGGCAATGCGCTGCCAGACTGACACCAGATTCGCAAAATAATCAGACTTCGCCTCACCACCCGCGTCACTGCCGTAGGCCCGCCGCACCCGCGCCACAAGCTCGAGCTCGGTATCACCGCGCGCAATATCGATGCGCCCATCCTGAATAAGCGACACCAGCGCCGCACGATATAACAGGCTCACCGCACCGCGCACATCGCCCGCAGATAACAGCTTGCTGGCCGCAGCCGATATATTTTCTGGCAGTGATTCGGGGCGCACATCGAGACCAAACAATACCTCGGGCATGTCGTTACGTTTACCCACGCCCCAGCCTTTGAGGCCGACATGGCGTGCAATCAAATAAATTAAGAACAGCACCAGCAAGGTGCCGCCGATCCACGCAATAACCCGCGCGCTTTTCGCGAAAAATTCAGCTAATGCCATTAGCCATTTATGGTCGGTTTTTTTCTTGGTCTTTTCTTTATCCCAGCTCGGGCCAATATAATTTATTTGCCATGATTTTTGATATTCACCAAAGTCTTTACTTTCCAACACCCGCTTGGCAGCTTCAACCGCGCCGGTATGAGGTGTCTCGGCGTCACTTTTGCTTACGCCGTCTTTTGTGTTTGGATCGCCGCCTGGGGGTGCCTCATCACCTTTTTTGCAAGACCATTCCGCGTCAGAGGTGTCGGCATTCGTTTCGGCACTGTTAGCGCTCCCCGTATTTTCGGCGGAGTTCGGCGCGGATGTTGATGATGGCGGCGATATTTCTACCTTTGCTTCGGCTTTTGTTTCGTCTTTTGCTTCGGCCTTCGCGTCCGTTTTGCTGTTCGTCTGTGCGATCGCACGATCAATCGGCGACGCTGCAAAGCCCATGCCGCCTATTGCCAAGATCAGCATCGCGGCTCGCTTCGCCGCCGCCAGCGGGGATGAGTCGCGCGGTCGGTTGCGTGGCGCCACTGCTGGCTTAGTGGCGGCGAAAGAAGACTCAGAGGACCCAGATGCCACCGCAGCCAACCTGACCGCCATCCGTTTGAACTGCAGCTCGACATCCCAGCCCTCAATCGCGGTGCGGCAATTGAGATAAATCGCAAAACCCGCCGCCACATAAAAAGGCTCCAGAATCGAGATGACGCCCGCGTTAATCGCGTTACTTAAATAATGTGCGGCCTGATCTTTTTCGGGATTCATCATCGATTGCCAGCTGAAATTAAATATCGGCTCGCCGGGACTAAAAAGATTGGCCAGCAGATAGATCGAAAACAGCATCGTTACTTCGACGAACATGCTCATGACCGTCAGGCCGAGCGCGGCGCCACTGCCCTCGCGCGCAAGGACGCGGCGACGCTTAGCGGCGAGTTTGCCGCGGCTGCCTTCAAGCTGAACCACGGGCAGCGTGAATGAGCGGGCCGGGTTAAATCGAGCGTAAGTCAGGGCGGCAAATAAGCCATTTTTCCACCACAGCTTTTTTAGCGCGGCCAGCGTTTCGCGCAAAGACGGCGTTGCGCCAAAGACGGTGCCGGACAATACATGCAGGACCACGCGATCAAACGCCGGTTTTAACCACCACAAAATCATGACCGCGAGCGGCGGATATTTCCAGCACAGCAGGTTAATCAGCAGGGCGAGCGGCAAATAAACGGCGCACCAGGCTTTCATCAGCGGGAGCCACCAGGTTTGCACCATCGCATAGCCCAGGTCGATGGCTTCCCAAGCGCTGCGAGGCCGCAACGCAATAGCCATATTTTCAAGGCGCATTGGTGGCCCTTGATACTTGTCCGACTTGTCCTACTTGTCTGACTTCGCTGACTTCTGTGGCGTTTATGGCTGGGCCGCGTGCGGTCTGCCCCATCTTCTTCCGACCGATTGCTTGTTCGCCCGCCACGTCATTGCCGCGCCCGACAAAAATAAAATAAGCCAGCGTCACCACCCAAAGCGCTACCCCCACCGCATATTTCACCTGCACCGGCGGCACCCTTGAGGCCGACCAGAATGCCTCGATGAACGCCGCCAGGAATGTGAGCAACGCAGCACCATAAACCACGCCGATGATGGCGGGCATGCGCGATTTTACGGCGGCAAATCGCGTTTGCCGTCCCGGCGCTACCAGAGCCATGCCGAGCATTAGCCCCGCCGCCCCCGACAACACAATGCCGGTTAGTTCAAACGCGCTATGGCCCGCGACAAAACCCCAAAAAGTCTCGATATAGCCGACGTGGGTAAGATGGCCGGCAATTGCACCGATCGACAGACCGTTGAACAGCAGAAAAAATATCGCGCCCACCCCAAATAAAAGCCCGCCTGCAAAACACTGAAAATCAATCCGCACATTATTCGCAACATAAAAACCAAACATCAGGAAATCATTACTGGCGTCGCGCTGAATGCCAAGACGTGGATTACCCGGCGCGTACATTTGCTGCACATCTGCCATTTGGTCGGGCGAGACAATAAGATACGCAAAATCAGGAAAGTATTGGATGGCAATAATGCAGGCGATAAGCGGGCCAAAAAACAACAGCGTGCTGGCAACCACATAGCCGCTATGTGCGCGCACCAGTCGCGGTAAACCACCACGCAAGAATCGACCGACACCGCCGCTTATTTCCTGCGCTCCATACAGCGCCTGATGCCCCATCAGCACCAGCCGTTCCAGACGCTCAACCAGCGTGCTGCTGTAATGCCGATCACGCGCCAGGGCCAAATGGTGGCAAATTTCCCGATAGCGCTGCGGCAATTGCTCCAGCGGCCAAGCAAATGCAGCGTCGATGGCTTTAGCGGTTTTTGAGCCATCCGTTTTCAATGTACGGCGCTGTTTGGGCGTCAAGGCCATGCCGCGCTCAAATTGATCCCAACGCGCTAAATATTGCGACTCAAATTTTTCTTGCTTCACGCGCCAATCCTCATTCGCTGCACATCCTCGTTCGCTGCTGGCCCTTATGGCCGCTCACCTTCACCGGCGGCCCACTAAAAAATTAGCCAGTTGCACGAGACGGTTTGCGGCATTCGCGTTTTCGGTGTCGACCGGTTCATTGTTTGAATTAACAACGGGCAATGCCGCGCTGGCATAGGCGGCCAATTCATTGGCACGTTCGGTAGACCATGTGGCTCTACGCTCGGCAAAATCAATCACTGCTCGTTGCTCGGTCAAGGTGAGTGCCATTTGTGGCGCGGCGTTGGGCGCCAGCGGCGGCGCAACGGGCATGCGCTTCGAGGCCCGGCTGGTGTCAATATGAACAACGATGGTGCCCGCCGCCAGATCGCCCAGGCGCTTGAAATCGCGATTCATCAGCATCGCGATCAAGCCAAAGCCGTAACAGACAGGCAAGAAATCAACCGCGCGAATCAAGTTGCGCGCAACCGATGCGCGCCATTGCACCGGCGTGCCATCTTCGTGAAGCACGCGTAAATCGCAGGCACGTTTCCCCGGCGTTTGGCCCTGGCGAAAGACTTCGAACAAGACCGGATACGCCCACTCCAGGAAGAAACCGATCAGCGCCATCAGCCCCACGCCGACTTTGCCTAGCGCACCCAATATCAGACCGAGCGCCAGCAAAATGACCATTCGTATCAACAAATCAAAGCCCCAGGCGCGAGCACGCGGCATCGGCCCCGCCACCTTAAGCGAAAGCTCAATGCCCTCGGGAATCGGCACCGTGCGCAAGGTGTCGAGTAAGGGCAGCGATTTTAAAACGTGATTAATCAATCTCGGCACTGTCTATCGGTTGTTCTGGAGACTGTCGCACCTGAACCTGTTTACATCGTTATTCCGCCAAGAAAATATCGCGGTAGGCAGCGTACGTCGAAGCATAAACCAGCGGCAAAGCCACCAGCAGACCCAGCCCGAATGGCAGCACAGCAATGAGCAAAATGACGAAAAATATGAGGCCGTACAGGAGGAAAGGCAATATGTTCTTCAAACAGGCAAAGAAGCTGATGCGCAGCGCCGCCAAGGGTGCCATGTTTTGCAACGCGACCAACGCCGGTGCGAACCAGAGCGCCATCACAATCGGCACTGACAGCGCCAACATCACCAGCCCGATCAGCAGCACCATCATGATTGAACCCGCAAACAAGCCCGCCAAGGCTTCCTGATTACCGCTCATCATGGCGCCGAACAGACCGGTGGAGCCAACGAAAATCGCGAATAAAATGCCCGCTACAATCAGCAATAAAATTGACGAGGCGATAAACAACAAACCCACAATCATGAGTGGGCCGGCTTTTTCTTTAAAGCCCGAGAACAAATCGCCAATTTCAAATGGCCTGCCGGTGTGTTGCTCTTGGCAGCCGAGCATGAGGCCGCCCGCAAACACCACGAACAGAACGTTGGAAATGAGCCCGCCAATGATAGGGATAAATCCAAGTACGATGGTAATCACGAAAATAATGATCGCGCACACAATCCATGCAATCGGCGCCTGCGTAAAAATACTCCAGCCCGATCCAATCCAGGCGAGGCCATTGCCCATTGATACCGCCTGGCCGCCTTCAATAAAATCCGCGTCGGAATCCGGTGAGGCGCTGATAACCTCCACGCTCGGCGATTGGTATGGATTAACGGTTTTATCTGGTTCCATGGTGCGCTCCCTTTTAAAAGGTGATGCTACGGCGTGCAACATTACTTGCGGATTGGTGGTGCCCGCAGCATTAACAGCTAGGCTTGATTGGAGTCAATTTTGATGCCTGTAAGTATTCTAACGTGCGCTACTCATCTCCGCAAAAAATATCTAAATCTCATCTATCAAACCACGCCTAAACGGGAAACAGACCGCCCGCGCATAAATCAGGCGTTCACTGCGCGCCATATTTTCAACACATCCACCGTTTCTTTCACGTCATGAACCCGAATAATTTTTGCGCCGTTTTGAGCCGCAATTAGCGCTGTCGCGAGGCTACCCGCAAGGCGATCCTCCACCGCACGCCCGGTAACTTGGCCGAGCGAGGATTTTCGTGAAAACCCGGCCAACACCGGCAAGCCCAACGCCACAAATTCACGTAAATCGCGAAGAAGACTAAAATTATGTTCGCCGGTTTTGCCAAAGCCAAACCCGGGATCGATCACGATGCGCTCACGCGCAATTCCCGCCACCTCACAGGCGCGCGCGCGGGAGATTAAAAACTCGCGCACCTCCGCGACCACGCTCTCGTAGCGAGGCGCATGTTGCATGGTCGCGGGAGTGCCCTGTTTGTGCATCAGGCATACTGCGACGTTTGATGCCGCACAGGCTGGTATCGCGCCTTCGGCCTGCAACGCATTCACATCATTGATCATGGCGGCGCCCAAGTTGATGGCCTGGCGCATGACCTCAGTTTTTTGCGTATCCACCGACACCAACACGCCCTCGCCCACCAAAATTTCGAGCACCGGCAGCACGCGCTCCAACTCCTGCTCCAGCGTTGCCGCGATTGCGCCCGGTCGCGTCGATTCGCCCCCAATATCGATGATGGCCGCACCTTCCTCGATCATTTGCCGCGCACGCGCGACCGCGTGGTCGCGCAGCAGAAATTTACCGCCATCCGAAAATGAATCGGGCGTGACATTAACAATACCCATCACCACCGGCTCGCCCAGATCAAGCAAATGATTTCCGCACACAAGCTTCACCTTTTTGGCTCCCCTTTTAAAACTGTTTTTAAGGACAATAACCTTGTGGCCTGACAACCTCTGCCGTAATGCGAACCAGCAGCGCTAACACTAGCGGCTTAAATAATGATCAGAAGATAAGTGTGCCCACCAACAAAACGGGCGACCTTAAGTCGCCCGTGTTGTGTCACATCAATCTATTTATTCGCTGGATTTATTCCTGATTCACTGGGTGCCCTCTACCGGCTGAGTGGTGGCTTCTGGTTTCACATCCGGCTTGCTCACCGGCGCGGTTGCGTTACCACTGTCGCCGCCTGATTTGGGCTTGAACGGCATGCTGGACGGCTTGGGCGGACGTGCTGGCCTACCTTCCATGATGTCTTTAATTTGATCGGCGTCAATGGTTTCAAACTCCAGCAACGCGGCGGTCATGGCTTCGATCTTGTCGCGATTCTCTTCAATCGTTTTCCGCGCCAGCGCATATTGCTCATCAATAATGCGGCGAATTTCGGCATCCACTTTTCGCATCGTTTCTTCGGATACATTGGTTTGACGCGTGACCGAGCGGCCCAAAAATACCTCGCCTTCGTTCTCGGCATAAACCATCGTGCCCAGCGCATCGGACATGCCGTAGCGAGTCACCATGTCGCGAGCGATTTGCGTCGCACGCTCAAAGTCATTCGAGGCACCGGTGGTCATTTGGTTCATGAACACTTCTTCTGCAATCCGGCCACCAAACAGCACCGCAATGCGGGACATCAAATAAACGCGGTCATAGGCATAACGATCCTGCTCAGGCAACTGGATCGTGACGCCCAGCGCACGGCCGCGCGGAATGATCGTGACCTTGTGTACCGGGTCGCTCTTGGGCATCAAATAACCCAGAATCGCATGTCCGGATTCGTGGTAAGCCGTATTCTTGCGTTCTTCCTCGTCCATTACCATTGAGCGACGCTCGGCACCCATCATAATTTTGTCTTTGGCGCGTTCGAAGTCTTCGTGATCCACCAGACGTTTGCTGCCGCGCGCTGCAAATAACGCCGCTTCATTCACCAGATTCGCCAAGTCTGCACCCGAAAACCCGGGGCAACCGCGCGCGATTACGGCTGGATTTACATCTGGTGCAATCGGCACTTTGCGCATATGTACCAACAAAATCTGCTCGCGACCACGCACGTCCGGTAGCGGCACCGTCACTTGCCGATCAAAACGACCGGGGCGCAATAATGCTGGATCCAGCACATCTGGGCGGTTGGTGGCGGCAATCACGATCACGCCAGCCGTCCCTTCAAAACCGTCCATTTCGACCAGCAACTGGTTCAATGTTTGTTCGCGCTCATCGTTACCACCGCCTACGCCCGCACCGCGCTGGCGACCAACTGCATCAATCTCGTCGATAAAAATAATGCAAGGCGAATTTTTCTTTGCTTGCTCAAACATATCGCGAACGCGCGCAGCGCCAACGCCTACAAACATCTCAACGAAATCGGAGCCTGAGATCGAGAAGAACGGTACTTTGGCTTCGCCTGCAATTGCGCGCGCCAGCAGGGTTTTACCGGTTCCGGGCGAGCCGACCATCAGTACGCCGCGCGGGATACGTCCACCCAGTTTTTGAAATTTTGAAGGGTCGCGCAAGAAGTCGACCAGTTCGGAAACTTCTTCTTTGGCCTCGTCACAACCCGCCACATCGGCGAACGTAATGGGGTTAGTGCTTTCGTCCAACATTTTGGCGCGGCTTTTACCAAACGAAAACGCGCCGCCCTTACCGCCGCCCTGCATTTGGCGCATAAAGTAAATCCATACACCGATTAGCAACAGTACCGGGAATGAGGAGATCAGGATTTGATAGAAGATGTTTGGCTCTTCCTCAATTTTCGCTTCAAGCTGAGCGCCTGATTTGCGCAAATCTTCCCACATGTAAGGATCCGCCGAGCCTGGGGTGTATACAATCTTGCCCTCGCCCTTATTGTCTCGCAGCCAGACGCGCAGCGTGCGCGGCCCTTCCTGCTTGATTTTCTCAATATTGGCTGCTTTCGCTTCAGTCATTAATTGCGAATAGCTAATGACATCGCGCGCCGATCCGCGATTCGAAAATTGAATAAACAGCATCATCAAGACAATGCCGATTACAAGCCAGAGACCAATATTCTTTACCCAGTTATTCACTCGCGTTCCTTCAATGTGGTGCTACTTGACTTAACCGATTTAACGTTTGAACCCTGACTACAAATTCATTTGTGTTGCGCTATGAAAAATACCTGATTCGACCTACATCGTACACGAAACATAAAGAGCTGTTTTGATTCAGGTCACGTGGCTTCTAAACCTCGGTAACCACATCTCTTTTCGGCGCTTTTGCCACTAAATAAACTTCGCGGCTTTCGTCGCGTGATGCATCCGGCTTTTTGGCGGCCACCTGCGTAAATTGGCTGCGCAATAATTTTATGAACGGCTCAAAACCTTCGCCCTGAAATACCTTGACTATGAAAACACCGTTAGGTTGCAAAAACTTCACCGCAAAATCCATCGCCAACTCTCCCAACGCAAACAAGCGCGCTTGATCTGTCAACGGTATGCCGGTCATATTGGGGGACATATCAGAAATCACAAGGTCTGCCATTTTGCCTTCCAGCTCCGCGATCACCGCAGCCAGCCCCGCCGCTTCCGAAAAGTCGGCTTGAATGAAGATGACGCCCGGCACAGTTTCCATCGGCAATAAATCAATGGCGATAACTTTGCCCGGATGGCTGCCACCCTGATTTTGCCCGCCCGTGACCTTTTTGATCGCCAGTTGCGACCAGCCGCCGGGTGCAGAGCCCAAATCGACGACGATGTGACCCGGCTTGATCAACGACTGTTTGTTGTCGATTTCCTGCAATTTATACACCGCGCGCGAGCGATATCCTTCTTCGTTCGCTTTTTTGACAAACGGGTCGTTCAAATGGCGTTGAACCCAGTCTCGACTGTTTTTGGGGCGTGCGTTTGCCATAGCCTTTATAATCCACTCATGAAAATACTATTATCCCCCACTGAGCGCCGCGAGCTGCGCGCCAAAGCACATTCATTGTCTCCCATCGTGATGATCGGCAATGAGGGCCTTACCGCCGCCGTGCTGAAAGAAATCGAGCAGGCAGTCAATGCCCACGAACTGCTCAAAATCCGCGTCTTCAATGACGAACGCGGTGCGCGCGAAGCTTTCCTCCACGAAATGTGCGAACAACTATCACTGGCGCCGGTACAGCATATCGGCAAGATATTGGTGGTATATCGTCACAACGCCGAGAAAGCTAAAGCCGCCAAGCTCGCCGCCGCAAAAAAAGCCAGCATGCCCAAGCCACCGCGCCTCACCAAGCGCGAGGAAGAGGCGGGCTTGAAAGTTTCACCCAAGCGTCGGCGTATTACTAGCAACAACTAGCGATCACCAGCATTAGCGGGGATTAGCAGCCAATAATGCTCCACGAGCCCTGCCTATACTAGACTTTTGAGATTAAAGCATGACTGAGCCCGCAGATAGCCCGAAGTCCATTTCATCTCCCACCGCCCTCTTGCCAGCGGATCGCGTGACCGTTTCCCAGCATCGCATTACGTTGAACCGAAAATCGCTCGCTTATACCGTGACTTGCGGCACGCTGGTGCTGAAGGAAGAAGCAGAAAAGGAAGGCTTGTCCGAAGGTGAGAAGGCGCGCGCGACGGTGTTTTTTGTGGCGTACGTGCTGGATAAAACTCAATCCAATTCCGGGTCTGCCAAAACACGGCCCGTCACATTTTCATTCAACGGCGGGCCCGGCTCCAGCTCAGTTTGGATGCATTTGGGTTTGGCCGGGCCCAAACGCGTGGTGCTGGACGACATAGGCAACGCGCCGCCGCCGCCATACAGCTTGGTTGATAACGATTATTCGCTGCTCGATTCAACCGATCTCGTCTTTATCGACCCGGTTGGCACCGGTTATTCGCGAATGGTTGCGGGCGAAAAGCTTAAAACGTATCACGACTACCAACGTGATCTTGAGTCCGTGGGCGAATTTATCCGGCTCTACACCACCCGTTACGCACGCTGGAGCAGCCCGAAATTTTTGATCGGTGAGAGTTATGGCACCACGCGTGCGGCGGCGTTATCGAATCATTTGTTTGACCGTTACGGCATCGCGCTGAATGGCTTGATGTTGATCTCTATCGCGCTCGATATGCAGACCTTGCGCTTCGATCACGGCAATGATTTGCCACCGGTTTTATTTTTGCCCACTTATGCGGCAACGGCGTGGTATCACCAGCGATTGTCACCGGATTTACAAGCCAAACCGCTGCGTGAATTGCTTGATGAAGTCGCCAGTTTTGCGATGAATGAGTACGCAAGCGCTCTGCTGCAGGGCAATCAATTGCCCGCCGCTAGGCGATTAGCGCTTGCCGCAAAAATAGCGGCGTACACGGGTCTCAGTGAAGCCTATGTGCTGCGCTCAAATTTGCGCATTAATATTCATCAGTTTTGCAAAGAACTGTTACGCGATGAAGCGAAAACGGTCGGTCGTTTAGACAGCCGCTTTACGGGCGTCGACCGCGACAGCGTGGGCGAGCAATGTGAATTCGACCCAAGCTACGCCAATCTCTATGGTGCCTATGCCGCGTGCTTGAACGACTATGTGCGCAGCGATTTGGGCTATGAGAATGATGTGCCGTATGAGGTGTTGAAGTCGCTTTATCTCGATTGGGGCTGGGATCAATTTTCGAATCGCTACGCCTCGGTCAGCGAATCGCTGCGTCAGGCGATGTCGAAAAATCCGCATATGAAAGTTTTTGTGGCTAACGGCTATTTCGATTTCGCCACGCCGCATTTAGCGAGCGATTACACGTTCAGCCATTTGGGGCTCGATGAATCGCGCGCCAGCAATATCGAAACCGCGTATTACGATGCGGGGCACATGATGTACATCCATGAGCCCAGCCTGAAAAAACTATCAAGCGATTTGCATCAGTTTATACAGGCCGCGTCGAATATTTGAAATGCAAAGTCTAGGCTGGGCGCGGCGTTTTAGGCAAATATTGCCTAAAGCACCCGCCAATGTTAGCGTTCGCAATTTCTAACGTAGCTCAGCTTGCGCAGCTACCTGACAGGGTGGATGCCTTAACAACGGATGTCACGTGGCGGCGCAGCGTAATTTACGACAGAGCATTATTGCCAGCTCTGCAAAAATTACAAATACTTCACATCCAGGATCTCATATTCCTTCTCGCCACCTGGCGCACGGACGACCACGACATCGCCTGCATATTTGCCGATCATGGCTCTGGAAATAGGGGATGAGAACGAGATTTTGCCAACTTTCAAATTCGCTTCATCTTCACCGACAATTTGATACGTGACTTTTTCGCCGGTCTCGACTTCTTCCAGATCAACCGTTGCCGCAAACACCACGCGGCCCTCATCGTCGAGCAATTTAGGATCAATAATTTGCGCGCTGGACATTTTGCCTTCAAGCTCTTGAATGCGGCCTTCGACGAAACCTTGCTTTTCCTTGGCAGCATCATATTCGGCGTTTTCCGATAAATCACCTTGCGCGCGCGCTTCCGCAATCGCCAAAATCACCGATGGCCGTTCCACGGTTTTGAGACGATGCAATTCAGCTCGGAGCGCTTCTGCACCGACAACGGTAAGGGGGACTTTGGCAAGACTGCTCATTGCGTTTTCCTGTGGAAAATAAGGTTGGTTGCGTACCGCACAACTAAATTCATTTCGTTCTGAATTGGCGGCCATGAAATTTTATCAATTATGCGGCGTTGATTTGTTTATGCAATGACTGTAGATCATAGACGTTAAGTTCATCCACGTGTTGCATGCCCATGCACGCGGCACGCGCGCCCGAGACGGTGGTGTAATACGTGATGCGGCCCTGTAGCGCCGCGTTGCGAATCGCCCATGAATCACGGATCGAGCGCTTGTCTTCTTCGACCGTATTGATGATGAGTGAAATTTCGCGATTCTTCACCATGTCGACAATGTGCGGACGGCCTTCCAGCACTTTATTGACGGGGGTGACGTCAATGCCTACTTTCGCCAAATGTGCTGCCGTACCTTTGGTGGCAACAATACTGAAACCCAACGCAATTAAATTTTTCGCGATTTCTTCGGCCTTCACTTTATCCGCATTGCGTACGCTCAAAAACGCTTTTCCGCCCTTGGGCAATTTAATACCCGCACCCATTTGCGATTTCACAAACGCTTCGCCAAACGTGACGCCCACGCCCATCACTTCGCCGGTCGATTTCATTTCGGGGCCGAGGATGGTATCAACACCGGGGAATTTGATGAACGGGAACACGGCCTCTTTTACCGAAAAATACGGCGGCGTAATTTCTTGGGTCGCGCCCTGCTCTTCCAATGATCGGCCCGCCATGCATCGCGCGGCAATCATGGCTAACGGCAGCGAGGTCGCTTTGGAGACAAACGGCACCGTGCGCGAGGCGCGAGGATTGACTTCAAGCACATAAACTTTATCGACGCCGTTGTGTGTTTGAATCGCGAATTGCAAATTCATCAAGCCGACCACTTTGAGCGCATGGGCGAGCGCGATGGTTTGACGACGCAATTCATCTTGCAATTCGGGTGAGAGTGAAAACGGTGGGAGTGAACACGCGGAGTCGCCCGAATGTACGCCCGCCTGCTCAATGTGTTCCATGATGCCGCCGATCAACACCTCTTTGCCATCACAAATCGCATCGACATCCACTTCAATCGCATCATTCAAAAAACGATCCAGCAGCACCGGAGAATCATTCGATACTTTCACCGCCTCACGCATATAACGCTCAAGATCAGATTCGACGTGAATGATTTCCATCGCGCGGCCACCGAGCACATAGCTCGGACGCACGACGAGCGGATAGCCGATTTCACGCGCCTTGATAATCGCTTCTTCATTGGTGCGCGCGGTGCGATTCGGCGGCTGTAACAGCCCTAATTCGGTAATCAGTTTTTGAAAACGTTCACGATCTTCCGCCATGTCAATCGCATCCGGCGTGGTGCCAATAATCGGTACGCCATTCGCTTCCAGATCGCGCGCCAATTTCAGCGGCGTTTGCCCACCGAATTGCACAATCACGCCCGCCGGTTTTTCTATCGCGACAATTTCAAGCACGTCTTCTAACGTCAACGGCTCAAAATACAAACGATCTGAGGTGTCGTAATCGGTTGAGACGGTTTCCGGATTGCAATTGACCATGATGGTTTCGTAGCCATCTTCGCGCAACGCCAATGCTGCATGCACGCAGCAATAATCGAATTCAATCCCTTGACCAATACGATTCGGCCCACCACCCAAAATCATAATTTTTTTATTATTGGTGGGATGAGATTCGCATTCCTCGTCATAGCTCGAATACATGTACGCGGTCGATGTGGAGAATTCTGCGGCGCACGTATCGACGCGCTTATATACCGGGCGAATATTAAAAGAATGGCGTCTAGCGCGGACTTCCGACTCTTTTTGCTTCAAAAGGTGCGCCAATCGGCGATCTGAGAAGCCGCGACGCTTCAAGCTGCGCAACTCAGTTGCATCAATTTCACCAAGCGATTTTTTCTCCAGCGCCAATTCAATATCGACCAATTCTTTAATCTGCGCTAAAAACCACGGATCGATTTTTGTATAACCAAACACCTCATCGAGTGACATGCCGATGCCAAATGCATCCGCCACGTACCAGAGCCGCTCGCCACGCGGATACGCTAATTCATCGCCGATTTTTTCGGGGTCAACCGTTTTCAGATTGAAACCATCCACGCCCGTTTCCAGGCCGCGCAGTGCTTTTTGCAGCGACTCCTGAAAGTTGCGACCGATCGCCATTACCTCGCCCACGCTCTTCATTTGTGTGGTCAAGCGATCATCGGCCTGCGGAAATTTTTCAAAGGCGAAGCGTGGAACTTTGGTCACCACATAATCAATTGATGGCTCAAACGAAGCCGGGGTTGCACCGCCGGTAATATCGTTTTTCAATTCATCTAGGGTATAACCGACGGCCAACTTTGCCGCGACTTTTGCGATCGGAAAACCCGTCGCTTTCGAGGCCAGCGCGGATGAACGCGATACCCGTGGATTCATTTCAATCACGATCATGCGGCCATCAGCCGGATTCACCGCGAACTGCACATTCGAGCCGCCCGTCTCCACGCCCACTTCGCGCAACACCGCGATGGAGGCGTTACGCATGATCCGATATTCCTTGTCGGTCAGGGTTTGCGCAGGTGCGACGGTGATTGAGTCCCCTGTGTGCACTCCCATCGGGTCTAGGTTTTCAATCGAGCAAATGATGATGCAGTTATCCGCGCGATCGCGCACCACTTCCATCTCGAATTCTTTCCAGCCCAGCAGTGATTCTTCAATCAACAATTCTTTGGTCGGCGATGCTTCGAGCCCGCGTTCGCAAATCTCGACAAATTCATCGCGGTTATAAGCAATGCCGCCGCCAGATCCACCCATCGTAAAACTCGGCCGAATAATCGCCGGAAAGCCAATCGCGGCCTGCACTTGCAGCGCTTCTTCCATGGAGTGCGCAATCATCGAGCGCGCCGAAGCGAGGCCAATTTTAGTCATGGCCACTTTAAATTTTTCGCGATCCTCCGCTTTATCAATCGCCTCGCGGGTGGCGCCAATCATCTCAACATCGTATTTCGCGAGCACACCGTGCTTCGCCAAATCCAGCGCGCAATTTAACGCCGTCTGCCCGCCCATCGTCGGCAACAAGGCATCAGGCCGCTCTTTTTCAATAATCTGCGCGACCACTTTCCAAGTAATCGGCTCGATGTAAGTCACATCCGCCATGTTCGGGTCCGTCATGATGGTGGCGGGGTTTGAATTGACCAGAATAACCTTGTAGCCCTCGTCACGCAGCGCCTTGCACGCCTGCGCGCCGGAGTAGTCGAACTCGCACGCCTGACCGATAACAATCGGCCCTGCACCGATGATGAGGATGGATTTTATGTCGGTACGTTTAGGCACTTTTTTCTGTTTCCTCATCAAGAAATTTTCTTATCTGCTTAGCGGCATTTAGCGCGCGCATCGGTTAAGCAAGAGCTATGGCAACGACTAGTCCCAAAGTAGAACCGACGAAACAAATAAAGATAAGTGGCGCCGTTACTGACGGGCTAATCGTACCCTTTACGATGCTATTTGACACCTCATAAAATAAGATGACCAGAACACCTAATACTGCGAAAACCATAGCCGCCCAAAAAAAGACATTGAAAAGTTTTGCTTCATTCTCTTCATATCGACTCGCAGCGCGAATTTTCAAATTCTCGCCATCCACTTCAATGTAGGACTGCGCACGGCGCAATATATGTCGATTCAACTTACTTTTTCCGCGACTCAGTAACGACAACACGATTTCTAGCTTACCTTCCCCAACAATACCTGTTGCGCGACGAAATGTTTCCTCATCCTCAAGTATTGTTAAATAGGTTTTTAAATTGCCGTTCTTAGCGTTTTTCGTTAACGAAGCTAATTCGGAAAGGCGTCGATTTCTAAACCAGTCGAAAGCCTCAAAGTGCTTCTTTACTATTAAAAGAGCTCCACCAGTCACCACGCTTCCAATGACTGCAATAATTGCACTTATGAACTTTGGGCTTTCTTGGATTTCAGCTAACATTATTTACATCCCATCATCGCCACAAACTTATCAAACAAACACCCGACTTCATGCGACCCCGGCAGTAGAACAATAAAAATTGTGCCAATGATGAGGATGGATTTTATGTCGGTACGTTTAGGCATTCAGCTCTACTCGATTCACTCAATTTACTCAATTTACTCAATAGTGGCCGTAGCGAGTTTAGCGCCGAAGCCGATAAATAAGGTTGCTACGCCGCTCGTCATGATGGCGGTAAGCCGATGACGGCGACGAAATGTAGCGGCAAGGCGCGTGCCGACCAGAATCAGCGCACTCAAATAAGCGATGCTGATGACTTGCAAAATGCCGCCCAAAATAGCAAAAGTCAGCACCGGATACGGGTAGGCGGGATCAACAAACTGAATGAAAAACGATACGAAAAAAAGCATGGCTTTCGGATTTAACAAACTGATGACCAGCGCACGTTTAAATGGATTTGCAGCATCCACCTGCACCGTCTCATCATCAGCAGAAACCGAGCCGTGCCGCCAATTTTTGATCGCGCCGCGAATGAGCTGAATACCGACCCATACAAGATAAGCACCACCCGCATATTTGACGACGGTAAACACACCCGGATAAGCCGCCAGCAGCGTGCCCACACCAGCCGCGGCTAGCACCATCAACACCGTGTCGCCCACCACGACAGCGGCAGCACCTTGATAGCCCGCACGCACGCCACCTTTGGCGGCGACCGATAGCACGTAAAGTGAATTCGGCCCTGGCAGCAAAATAATAAAAATCGTGCCGATGATGTAGGTGGTGAGATCCGTGATGCCGAACATAATTTACGTGAATCCAATCTTCGGTTTGGTTTTTTTCGACACTGTTTTATCTTCCGTACGCGCGTCCATCAATTCACGAATCGCTTTGAACACCACCGCAAATTGTTCGTCGTATTCGGCTTCCATCTTTGCTACTTTGCGTGCAAGCTCTTGATTGCTATTGATGAGATTACGCATGTGAACGAACGCGCGCATGATTTCGATGTTCACCGCCACGGCGCGTGAGCTTCTCAATACGCTGGACAGCATGGCAACACCTTGTTCGCTGAAAGCGTAGGGCAATTTGCGAATACCCCCTCGTCCGCCTTCGTTTGAAGTCACAAATTGTGACTTCAAACTCATAAACTCTTGATTTGTAAGCTCAAACATAAAATCAGCAGGGAAGCGGCTAATGTTTCGCTGCACCGCTTGCATGATGACTTTGGTCTCAACACCGTATAACGCCGCAAGGTCCCGCGCAAACATCACACGCAATCCACGCACGACAGAAATTTTTGAGCGAACAACTTCGTACTCCACCAGCGCTTGCTCTGC
>JANYGV010000380.1 GCA_025359285.1 Burkholderiales bacterium | reverse complement strand
AATTCCAAAATTATAGGCTTCGCTTGAAGTCATGTTTACGTCCTTTTTTTGAATCGCGACCATGCCAAAAAAATCCGCCACACCAGACATCAAAACCATTCGCCCCATCTTGAGCAATGGCAAAATAAAACTCGCCGATATTGATACGAATTCCACCTGTAGTTTTGTCGGTGACAAATCAACCACCGCCGCGATTCTCGATGAAATGTCCGCGCGATTGACGACTTTGCAAACCGTGTTGTATGCAGAGCAGAAACATAAAATTCTCGTCGTATTGCAGGCAATGGACACGGGTGGCAAAGATGGCGTGATTCGCAAAGTGTTTTCCGGCATCAATCCGCAAGGCGTGCGCATCGCCAGTTTCAAGGCACCCACGCCGCCTGAATTGGCCCACGATTTTTTGTGGCGTGTACACAACCAAGTGCCCGCAAAAGGTGAGTTGGTCGTCTTCAATCGCAGCCACTATGAAGATGTGCTGATTACGCGGGTGCACGGCTGGATTGATGATGCGACCGCCAAGCGACGCTTTCAGCAGATCAATCATTTCGAAACGATGCTCGCGGAAGAGGGCACAACCATCTTGAAATTCTTTTTGCATATTTCAAAAGACGAACAAAAACAGCGCCTGCAAGATCGCCTTGATGATCCTGCGAAAACCTGGAAATTCAATATCGGCGATTTGGCAGAACGCGAAAAATGGGACGATTATCAGCGCGTGTATCAGGCTGCGATTAACCAAACCTCATCGCCCCATGCGCCGTGGCACATCGTGCCCGCCGACCGAAAATGGATCCGCGATTTGTACGTTTCATCGGTGTTGGTGAAGGCGCTGGAAGATTTGAAAATGGCATATCCGAAGCCTGCTGAGGGCTTAGCTAAGATGAAAATTATTTAGAACAACGTTGTGCAAAATTGATGCGCCGCACCATCTCGCCAAGAGCGCTGTAAGCCCTTGTGTTAAAATAATAAATTACAAATTCAGCAATAAAAATTGATGGTTCGCATCATCAATTTCAAGAGAAAGTTTTATGCCAATTTATGCCTATAAATGTTCCGCGTGCGGACATGCCAAAGACGCACTGCAAAAAATGTCGGATGCGCCGCTCACGGTCTGTCCTGCATGCGGCCAATCCACGTTTTCAAAACAAGTAACTGCTGCCGGATTTCAACTCAAGGGTGGCGGCTGGTATGTGACCGATTTTAAGAGCGGAAACCAAGCTGCGCCCGCTGCAAAAGCGGAAGGTGATACAAAACCCGCAACAACGGATGCAGCAGTTGCAAAGCCAGACCCGAAGAGTGAATCTGCAAGCTCTTCTCCAGCCACTTCTGCTTCAAACGCCGCGCCTGTCGCTGCACCAGTGGCGGCCACGCCTATTGCAAAACCCACTTCCACGCCTGCTGCTGCCACATAAAAAGAAAAGAAAAAGAAAAAGATTCATGCGCAAATATCTGCTCGCCGGTGTTCTAGTTTGGGTGCCCGTTGTCATCACCGTGTGGGTGCTGAATTTATTGGTCGGCACGATGGATCAAACTCTGCTGCTGGTGCCGCAACAATATCGGCCCGAGGCGCTGTTTGGCTTCCGCATTTGGGGGCTGGGCACGATCCTTACGCTTGCGATTATCTTTCTGACCGGTGTGCTCGCCGCGAATTTTTTTGGCAAACGTCTGCTCGGTTTCGGCGACATGATCTTGCAGCGCATTCCGATTGTTAATTCCATTTACGGTGGCGTAAAGCAAATTTCGGATACGCTTTTCTCCAGCGACGGCAAAGCCTTCCGCAAGGCCGTGCTGGTGCGCTATCCGCAGCACGATACGTGGACGGTCGCGCTGCTGACCGGCGAGCCGGAGCATGAGGTGACTGATCATCTCGGCTTTGAAAATTATTCGGTGTTTATTCCCACCACGCCAAATATTACCGCCGGATTTTTTCTGATTGTGCCGAAAAAAGACGTGATCGAATTGGACATGAGCGTTGACCAGGCGCTCAAATACATCATCTCGATGGGCGTGGCCGAACCAGCTCGCGTCATCAAGGTAATCGATAACCCACATCACACCAACGGGGCCGAGTTAAAACAAGCCGGCACCGACCCCAATCGGTAGCCGTCGCAGTTGATCTGCGGCGGCACCTTGATTTTCCACTGACGAGATTTTTAATCTGCGTTCGCGGATCAGTTTTAATCGACGTCCTTTGCTGAATCGCCTTTTTGATAAGCGATCATCGACCAAAAATTTTAGGATTTCACCATGCGAACCAATTACTGCGGCCTGATTGACTCAGGCTACCTGGGGCAAACTATTACCGTATTTGGCTGGGCACATCGCCGGCGCGATCATGGCGGAGTCATTTTTATCGACCTGCGCGACCGTGAAGGTCTGCTGCAAATCGTGATCGACCCGGACACACCAGAAACCTTTGCCACGGCGGATAAATCGCGCAATGAATTCGTGCTGAAAATTACCGGCCTGGTGCGACCACGCCCGGATGGCACCGTGAATAAAAATTTGAAATCAGGCGAGATCGAAGTGCTCGCTAAAGATATCGAAGTGCTGAATTCATCGCTGACGCCGCCGTTCATGATTGATGATGAAAATATCAACGAAGAAACGCGCCTGAAATATCGCTATCTCGATTTACGCCGTCCGCAAATGCAGGCCAATCTCAGGCTGCGTCATCGCGTCGCGAGTGCGGCACGACGTTATCTGGATGATCTGGGTTTTGTCGATGTGGAAACGCCGTTCCTCTACAAATCCACGCCCGAAGGCGCCCGCGAATTTCTGGTGCCATCGCGGATTCATGATGGTCATTTCTACGCGCTGCCGCAGTCGCCCCAATTGTTCAAACAGCTATTGATGGTGGCCGGTTTTGATCGCTATTACCAGATCGTTAAATGTTTCCGCGACGAAGATTTGCGCGCGGATCGCCAGCC
>JANYGV010000377.1 GCA_025359285.1 Burkholderiales bacterium | reverse complement strand
AAACGCCTTCGCTTCATAGCTGGCGGCGATCAGGCATGTCGAATCAGCCAACATCGGCACCACGCCCACCGGTTTGCCGCGCAGCTCCGGGCGGGCCTGCTGCTCGCAGGACGCGAAGTAGGAATTGAAATCCACCAGGAGCGAGTTAATCGACATACGATTATTTTACGCCGATGAATTTCTGGTGTTCAAAAAACTGTATTTGTGTACAGTTTATTTTTTGAAGGTCTAATGCTGCCGCGGCGTTTAGAGCAAAAATGCTCTGTGAAGCCCGCCAAATGACGGTCTAGCCTCGTAGAGTGCTGAGCGGCGAGAAATCAGTGGCGTCGATAAACGTGGCCACCATCGCCTCCAATCCCACGCGATCTTCACCGTCAAACCGAGCCAGTATTGGGCTATCAATATCCAACACGCCCAGCACGACGTCGTTAACGATCAGCGGGATCACGATTTCTGAATTCGACGCAGAATCGCAGGCAATGTGGCCGGGAAATTCGTGCACATTTGGCACCACGATTGTTTTGCGATGAAACGCCGCATTGCCACACACGCCACGCGGGCTGGGCTGCACAGGAATGCGCACGCAGGCGGGCTTGCCCTGAAACGGGCCTAACACCAGATCATCGCCGCGCAAAAAATAAAAGCCCGCCCAATTTAAGTTGTCGAGCATTAAAAAAATGAGCGATGAAAAATTCGCCGAATTTGCCATCAAATCGCGCTCGCCTGCCAGCAATCCGCCGAGCTGTTTGGTAAGGTTGGCATAAAAATCCGATTTTGATGCGGACATTACAACTTTTGCTTCAAACATTTTCTTTGCC
This sequence comes from Burkholderiales bacterium, assembly GCA_025359285.1. Taxonomy (GTDB): domain Bacteria; phylum Pseudomonadota; class Gammaproteobacteria; order Burkholderiales; family Usitatibacteraceae; genus UKL13-2. The sequence goes on along the minus strand of JANYGV010000377.1, from coordinate 2,458 downwards.
TAAAAAATCTAATTCCGAATTTTAGCAATAAAAAACCTGACGCCTCGTAGTGAGGCGTCAGGCAGTCAGGGAAAGGCAATGAAGTGTAGCGGTTATCGTTGTTGGTGGCTCACTCTTGCTATTGCGCTGCGGGTGCAGGTGCGGTTTGTTTGTCGTGCTTTTGACGCTTGATGTGACGGCTTTGCTTGTTTTCCATGTGCGTCAATTTTCTGCGTTCTTGCTTGGTCACCGTGCCGTCCGCTTTGGCATTGGCTTCAGCGGCGGCAACGCGGGCTTGACCGTTTTCAAGGCGCGCCGCTTCTTTACCGGTTAATGCGCCAGACGCGACGCCTTGATCGATACGCGCAGCTTGATTGGCTTCACGTTTGTCAATTTTTGGGGTGTTGGTGCCGGGGGCAACCGGTGTTTGAGCAAATGCGGTCGCACCCATCAGGCTGGTGAATACGGCGGCAATAATGAGTTTTGTTTTCATGTGGAATCCTTGGTTAGTGTGACGAATTAATGATGGTCGCAGCAGCGACAGGTGCCTGGAATTTTGTTTTTAATATCGCTCCGGCGCCATGCTCAAATAACGCCGCCATTCGTACCGCGTTTACATCAACAGCGCGCCATTGCGCTCACAGTTGTATCAAGTCGTAACCATATTTGCCTGCAGACCGCGCCCGCAGCGCAAGTTCGCCAGTTTATAATCTTGGCTCCGTTGAATATTGAGAGTGTTATGAAAATTCGTTCAATCTTGATCCTTACCGCCGCATTTACGCCATTTTTGCTTTCGCCTTTTTCCGCGCCGGCCCATGCGCAATCCCCCTCTGCTGATAAGCCCACGTCTATGATTGCTCCCGCTGCACCCGCTAATTCTGCTGTTAATCCAGTAACGCCGCCTGTCGCCAAAAAAATTCCCAAAACGATTGAAAATTTTGGCGACAAACGTGTCGATGATTATTTTTGGTTGCGCGAAAAAACCAACCCGGACGTCATTGATTATTTGAAAGCGGAAAACGTATACACACAGTCTGTGTTGGGCGGCTTGAAAGATTTTCAAGAAACACTCTATAAAGACATGCTCTCGCGCGTCAAAGAAACGGATGAAAACGTTCCCTACAAACGCGGCGAGTATTTTTATTATTCGCGTACCGAGATGGGCAAACAATATGCGATTTACGCGCGCAAAAAGGGCAGCCTGGATGCCAACGAAGAAATTTATCTGGACGCCAATGAGCTGGCCAAAGGCAAGCCGTTTTTCGCGATCAGCAACATGGCGATTAGTCGCGATGGAAAATTGCTCGCTTACGCCACCGATATCACCGGCTATCGCCAGTACACGCTCAATTTCAAGAATCTGGAATCGGGCACCACGTTGCCCGATATGGCTGAGCGCGTCACCTCGGTGGTCTGGGCGAACGACAACGCCACCGTTTTTTATGTCACTGAAGACGCCACCACCAAGCGCAGTGACAAACTCTATCGCCACAAATTAGGTGACAAAAATAGCGAACTCGTTTTTGAAGAAAAAGATGAGCTATACGGCATCAACGTCGATATCACCCGCAGCAAGGGCTACATCATCCTGACCGCCGAAAGCTCAGAAACCAACGAACAGCATTTGCTCGACGCCAATTTGCCGACCGGCAAATTCGCGGTCTACCTGAAGCGAAAAGAAAACATCAAATATTTTGTCGATCATCACGGCACTGATTTCTATATTGTTACGAACGACAAAGGGCGTAACTATCGATTGGTCAAGACCGCTGAAGGCGCGGCCAACATCAAGCAGTGGAAAGAGATTATTCCGCATCGCCCAGACGTGAAGCTGGACGGTGTTGATATGTTCAAGGATTTTTTCGTTACCACCGAAAAAATCAATGGGTTGCCAAAGCTGTGCGTGTTCGATATCAAGACCGCCAAGCCGCATGACATCACTTTCCCTGAAGCCGCGTACGAAGCATCGGCCGGACAAAACGCAGAATTTGACACCAAATTATTCCGCTTCGATTATGGCTCGATGGTGACGCCGAATTCGGTATTCGATTACAACGTCGAAACCCGCGAGCGCACCCTCAAAAAACAGCAACCCGTGCTGGGTGGATATGATCCGAAAGACTATCAATCAGAGCGCATCATGGTCAAAGCCAAAGACGGCACGATGGTGCCGGTATCACTGGTTTATAAACGTGCGCTGAAAAAAACCGGCCCGCAACCCACGCTGCTTTATGGCTACGGCTCCTACGGGATTTCAATGCCGCTGGCGTTTCGCTCGCAACGTCTGGCGCTGCTGGATCGAGGCGTGATTTACGCGATTGCGCATATTCGTGGCGGCGGCGAAATGGGCAAGCAGTGGCATGACAACGGCAAAATGATGAAGAAGAAAAACACCTTCACCGACTTCATCAATGTGGCTGAATATCTGGTGGATAAAAAATACACCGATCCAAGCCAGTTGGTCATTCAAGGCGGCAGC
>JANYGV010000320.1 GCA_025359285.1 Burkholderiales bacterium | reverse complement strand
CAGAAGTAACTCCGATTGCGAATGCACGATTGATTCAAGCGCCTTGAACGTCGCATCCACCGGGCCCGCACCTTTGGCTTCACACTTCACTTCAGCGCCACCATCTGCAATCACCAATTTCGCATACGGCTCTTCGCCGGTTTCTACGTGCGCGGTCATGGATACCAAGCGATATTGTTCGGTCGCGGGTGTGACCGCTTCATCAGACACCAGTGCATGCAAATCTTCATCAAAAATATCGTGCTTTTTATCAGCCAATTCCTTGAATTTTTTGAACGCGAGATTAAGCGAAGATTCGCTTTCCAACACGATGCCCAATTCACCCAAACGTGATTTGAATGCGCTACGGCCGGAGAGTTTGCCGAGCGTCAAACGGTTCGCATTCCAGCCCACATCTTGCGCGCGCATGATTTCGTAGGTTTCGCGATGCTTCAACACGCCGTCTTGATGAATGCCCGATTCATGCGCGAACGCATTGGCACCGACAATCGCTTTATTAGGCTGCACTGGGTAGCCGGTGATGGTGGAAACCATCCGCGATGCGGCGAGAATTTGCGTCGCATCGATATTGGTTTCGACGTTAAAAATATCTTTGCGCGTGCGCACCGCCATCACAATTTCTTCGAGGCTTGCATTGCCTGCGCGTTCGCCGAGCCCGTTAATTGTGCATTCCACCTGTCGCGCGCCGGCCTGCACCGCCGCGAGCGAATTCGCCACCGCCATGCCAAGATCGTCGTGGCAATGTGCCGACCACACAGCCTTGTCGGCATTTGGCACGCGGGCAATTAGTTGGCGAAACATTTCGCCGACGCGATCCGGTGTGGAATAGCCCACCGTATCCGGCACGTTGATCGTGCGCGCACCGGCATTAATCACGGCTTCAAAAACGCGGCACAAAAAATCAATGTCTGAGCGAACCGCGTCCTCAGCCGAGAATTCCACATCATCAGTCAGCCTGCGCGCGAATTTTACCGAGTCAATGGCCGTTGCCAATACTTGCTCTGGTGTCATGCGCAATTTGTGCTGCATATGAATCGATGAAGTGGCAATAAAAGTATGAATGCGGCCCCGCGCTGCAGGCTTGATCGCATCACCCGCTTTTTGAATATCGTTTGCCTGCGCGCGCGCCAGCGAACACACGGTTGAATCACGCACCGCGCTGGCCACGGCATGAATTGCCTCAAAATCGCCCTGGCTCGCCGCCGCAAAACCAGCCTCGATCACATCTACGCGCATTTTTTCCAAGTGTTTACCGATGCGAACTTTTTCTTCTTTTGTCATCGACGCGCCCGGGCTCTGCTCGCCATCACGCATCGTGGTATCAAATATGATTAATTTATCCATTGCTCTTTCCATGCCTGTCTCCGAACGAATTTATACAAACTAAATCCCGCTCAACCATTTTAGGTGAGCGTGGGTGCATACGAATGCGAGAGGTGGTGGGGAGGTTATGTGCGCGCGCAGCGCAGCAGCGAATTTGTCAGCAGAAAGCCCAGAGCTGGGATTGCTGGAATGAAACGAATGGTAATTGGGTTTTGCAGTTGCATCAACAGATAGTAACGCGATGCGGGGTTGGGTGCAACTCTGCCCAACTTTTTTCAACAATAATCGCTAATCGACATTTTGTTTGGTAGCCTAAGCCATTTTTGATTTCAAGCTTCGTCTTTCTTCTCGTTAGCGAGGGTGGCTACCTTCCTCCCACCCCGCATCAACTCCATCCCCGCCATCACATATCCCGACAACGCATAGCAAACAAACAATCCCCAAAGCACCGTCGGCGGATCAATGGTCACCACCAAATACGCAACGAGAATAATCGGCACCACCCAAAACGGCACGCTGCGGCGCAGATTGAATTCTTTGCCGCTGTAGTATTTGATGTCGCTCACCATTGTCACACCGGCGAACACGGTTAGGCCCCACGCGAACCATTCGACTTCGCCGCCGCGCACTTGATAATCGTTGAGCACCCAGATCATGCCGGTGACTAATGCTGCGGCGGCCGGGCTGGGAATGCCTTGAAAATATTTTTTATCAACCACGCCGATGTTGGTGTTGAATCGCGCTAATCGCAACGCCGCGCACGCCACATAAATAAACGCGGCCACCCATCCCCATTTGCCCATTGGTTTGAGCGCCCACACATACATCACCAGCGCTGGGGCGGCACCGAAAGAAACCATGTCGGAGAGCGAATCAAACTGCGCGCCGAAATCGCTTTGGGTGCGCGTGAGACGTGCGACGCGGCCATCAAGCCCGTCTAACACCATCGCGATAAAAATGAAAATGCAGGCCGTTTCAAACTTGCCATTCATGCCCTGCACAATCGCGTAAAAGCCCGCGAACAACGCGGCCGCCGTAAATAAATTTGGCAGGATGTAGATGCCTTTTCGTCGACGTTCAGGGTCGAGAAGGCCTTTTCTTTTGGAGGGCGTAGACAATGTTTTACCTGAGGTTATGAGTAGTTTTTATACCTCAACATTGTAACGGAACGATTGTCCGTGGGCGCGAAGTTGCGTGGATGCGCAACGTGGCAGATGAAAATGAAGATAGCCGCCCCTATTGCCGTTTGAAGCAATTTTGTGTCGAAAGCTGCGCCAGTGCTGGTGTTTAGTGGTGATTCCAAGCGGCTTTTTCGATGGGGACCCCTATCGGGGGTGCAACGAAGCGTTTGGAAGGACGGTAGAAGTAGGTCACGTTGCGAAGCCTCATTACATCGGTATGCAAATTGAGGTGAGTGTGAGGTCGCTGCGCAATCTGACCTACGGAAACCAACGCCCGCGACATTTCGTTACGAAACAAGTGCCGCCTTTTCTTGTTGCGCAATCTCCGCATGCACCACCGCCATATCCACCTCCAGCGATTTTGCGACGACTTGCTGCAATGCTGATTTCGGCAGCATGCCAGCTTGCGTAAACAGGATCACTTTTTCGCGGAATACCATCAGCGTGGGGATAGAGCGTACATTAAATGCGCCGCCCAATTCGGGCTCGGCTTCGGTGTTGATTTTGGCGAAAATCACATCAGGATTTTCCTCGGCGACGGCCTCAAATGTCGGCGCGAAGGCGCGACATGGCCCGCACCAAGGTGCCCAAAAATCGATGACCACGGTTTTACCGGATTCGATGGTTTGGTTGAAATTATCTTTGGTGAGTTCGAGCGTGGCCATGTTGTTTCCTTGTGATGGTTTGCAGTCCTGATTTTCAGTGTTTAAGATTGCAACAGCGAGCGCAACATCCACGCGGTTTTTTCATGAATCTGCAATCGTTGGGTGAGCAGATCGGCGGTCGATTCAT
>JANYGV010000213.1 GCA_025359285.1 Burkholderiales bacterium | reverse complement strand
TGCAATTTCATCTCTCGATCAATCTGCGCCAACTCGGCCTGGGTATCCAAAACTTTTTTACGAAGCTGCTGGACCTGCTGCTCGCCCAGCTCGCGCAATTGCGCTTGTTCTTTTTCAAGCAGCGCACGCCGTTGTGACAATTCGCCCGACACCAACGCGCCCGTTGAAGCAGAGGCTTGGGTTGCACGCTCATACGAAATTCTCACCAGAGGCGCACCCTCCACGACCTGCTGGCCTTCTTTCACCATCAACTCGGCGACGCGGCCGGCATCCGGGATCTGCACCCTGGCAGCACCAATATCCAGTGCTAAAAAACCTTCAACTCGTTCGCGGCGGGTATATTGCCCCCACACCGCAACCGCGATCATGACGCCCGCAGCGCCGACGGCGAGCATGGTGAGCGCCCACATTGGCAGCGGACGCGCGATTGTCGCCTCGCCGAAAAATTTTTCGCGCTGCGCATCGAGGGCTTCTTGGCGAAACAGTTTTTGGCTCATGCGATGAATAAATGCGGTTAGCTAACAGCGTTTATGATGGTCAGAAAAATGCCGTAACAACAAATCCTGGTTAATTGTAAAGGATGAGGCGAATATTCGCCAAAATGTGACGCAAAACATCCTGAACAGGACTGGCGGGGACGACTAAGCTGACTTGGCGGCGGGTTGAAAAGCTGTCACGAAGTCGTCATATCTCGTCTATATCCTCAAATTCAACAAAAAATTATTGTTATTTTTAACGGAGAACCGCAATGAAATTGAAATACATGCTTTCAGGGGTCGCGATGGCGGCGACCATATTTTCAAACAGCAGTCATGCCGAAGATATCACTGGCGCTGGCGCGACATTCCCGTTCCCCATCTATGCAAAATGGGCCGAAGATTACAAAAAGTCTTCTGGTAACAGCATGAACTATCAATCGATTGGTTCTGGTGGTGGCATCCGTCAAATCCAGGCGAAGACGGTGGATTTCGGCGCGTCGGATATGCCGCTAACCGTTGAGCAGCTGGAAAAAGACGGTTTGGTTCAATTTCCCGCCATTATTGGCGGCGTTGTACCCACTTACAATTTGGAGGGCGTTGCTTCCGGCATGAAATTCACCGGTCCTGTACTGGCCGATATTTATTTAGGCAAAATCAAGACTTGGAACGATAAAGCACTTGCCGATTTAAATCCAGGCGTGAAACTGCCCGCTGACCCGATCACCGTCGTACGCCGCTCGGATGGCTCAGGCACCACATTTTTGTGGGTTGATTATTTGTCCAAAGTAAGCGACGAATGGAAAACAAAAGTCGGTGTCGGCACCGCAGTGTCATGGCCTGAAGGCGTGGGCGGCAAAGGCAACGAGGGCGTATCCGCGTATGTGCAGCGCATTAAAGGCTCAATCGGTTATGTTGAATATGCCTATGCTAAGAAAAACAAAATGGCCTATGGCGCGGTAAAAAATCTGGACGGCAATTTTGTATTGCCAGATGACCTCACGTTTCAAGCCGCGGCAGCTGGCGCGGATTGGGCAAAAGCACCGGGCATGAATTTGGTACTCACTAACCAGCCTGGCAAAGACAGCTACCCGATCACAGGCGCCAGTTTCATTATGGTACACAAGTCGCAGGGAAAGCCCGAAAAAGCCATGGCAGTTTTGCAGTTTTTTGATTATGGGTTCAAAAAAGGCGGTAAAGCTGCAACTGAACTTGAATACGTGCCAATTCCAGACAATGTCGTGAAGTTGATCGAAGCGATGTGGAAAAAAGACATCAAAACAGCCAGTGGTGCAGCCATCTGGAAATAAAGCTCAAGTGCAACAAGCCAGTACCAGCCTTGCTTTCGAGCCAGGCTATAGAGTGAAACCAGGGCCGCTTTTTTCAGGGCGGCCCGTTTTCTTGTAAAGTCAGATTGCAGACAAGCGTAGGTTCCAAGCGATGAACAACACTCAAGTCAATACCTCCGAGCAATCGACTCAGCAAGGCCATTACGTGTCCAAAGAACAGCAACTACAAGCCTTATCAAAAAGGCTCGCCCGGCAACACTGGCAGGATGTCGTTTTTCGCAACTCGACATTATTTTTTGCTTTGCTGGTACTAGCATTATTAAGTGGCATTATTTTTTCACTGGCGAGCAAGTCAATCCCCATCTTCCAGCAATTCGGACTGGGCTTTTTGACCAGCAGCGCATGGAATCCGGTCACGCTGGAATTTGGCGCAGCCACTGCCATCTACGGCACGCTCGTGACCTCACTTATTGCGTTGTTGGTCGGCATCCCGATCAGCTTCGGCATCGCCGTTTTCTTGACCGAGTTAAGTCCTGTTTGGTTAAAACGCCCGCTTGGTACAGCGATTGAATTGTTGGCAGGTATTCCCAGCATCATTTACGGCATGTGGGGCTTGTTTGTATTCGCGCCGCTGTTCGCAGAATACGCGCAGCCTTTGATGACCAAATACCTCGGCCCGATCCCGGTTATTGGCCAGCTCTTTCAGGGCGCCGCAATGGGCTTTGGTGTACTCACCGCAGGAATTATTCTGGCGGTGATGATCATCCCTTTTATCGCATCAGTCATGCGCGATGTGTTTGAAGTGGTGCCGCCAGTGTTGAAAGAATCAGCCTACGGATTGGGGGCGACGACATGGGAAGTGGTGCGCAATATTGTGCTTCCGTATACCAAGGCCGGCGTGGTGGGCGGCATCATGCTGGGCTTGGGGCGTGCATTAGGCGAAACCATGGCTGTCACGTTTGTGATTGGCAATACGCCGAAAATTTCGGCTTCTTTATTTGCACCTGGCACCTCCATTGCGGCCACACTCGCCAACGAATTCGCCGAAGCGCGCGATGAACTTCATGTCTCGGCACTGATGGCATTGGGCTTGGTGCTATTCCTGATTACTTTCGTGGTGCTTGCGTTTGCCAAATTAATGCTCTCGCGCCTTAGCAAACAAGAAGGGAGCAAAACGTGAACGCGCTCTACGGTCGCCGACTGCTGATCAACCGCGTCGCGCTGTTATCGGCTATGTCGGCCATGGCGTTTGGGTTGATATTTTTGCTTTGGATATTGGTCGTGCTGGTGTCCAAAGGTATTAGCGGATTAAACCTCGCGGTCTTCACGCAGATGACGCCTGCACCCGGCTCTGAGGGCGGGTTGCTGAACGCTATTTACGGCAGCCTGATCATGGTCGGCGTGGCCACATTTGTCGCCACCCCGATCGGTATCATGGCCGGTATTTATCTCGCAGAATATGGCAAGCGCGGCTGGGTTGGGCCCACCACCCGCTTTGTTAACGATATTCTGCTGTCCGCGCCATCGATCATTCTGGGCTTGTTTGTGTATGCGGTCATCGTCGCGAATGCGAACCACTTCTCTGGCTGGGCGGGTTCGGTTGCCCTCGCGCTAATCGCCATTCCAGTGGTGGTGCGCACCACCGAAAGCATGCTGAATCTGGTGCCGTCAACGTTACGCGAAGCCGCGGCGGCACTCGGTGCACCGCAATGGAAAGTGATTCTGATTGTTGCCTTGCGCGCCGTAAAGGGCGGCGTCATCACCGGCGTCATGCTGGCTGTCGCGCGCATCAGCGGAGAAACCGCGCCGCTGCTGTTCACCGCGCTTAACAACCAATTCTGGTCGGCTGACATGAACGCGCCGATGGCGAATCTGCCGGTCGCGATTTTCCAGTTCGCCTTGAGCCCGTTTGAAAACTGGGTAAACCTTGCCTGGGTGGGCGCGATGCTGATTACATTCTCAGTATTGGCGCTGAACATTCTTGCCCGAGCGTTTTTTGATCCACGCCAGAAAAACTAGCCGCCTGAAATCGCACCTGACCGAACTGAATTTGTTGAAATAAATTTAACGCCAATATCGGAAATCCCATGCCTGACATCGTCTCCTCTGCGCCGCCCGAAACAAAAATTAAAGTGGATAGCCTGCAGTTTTTTTACGGCAGTTTTCAAGGCTTGAAAAACATCAATCTGGATATTTTGGAGCGTCGCATCACCGCATTTATTGGCCCATCCGGCTGCGGCAAATCAACGCTGCTTCGCACGCTCAACCGCATGTATGACCTCTACCCCGGCCAGCGCGCGGAGGGTAAAATCATGATGAACGGTAAAAACGTGCTGGAGAAGGATCAGGACTTGAATCTGCTGCGCGCCAGGGTCGGCATGGTGTTTCAAAAACCCACGCCATTTCCCATGTCGATTTACGACAACATCGCGTTTGGCGTAAAGCTTTATGAAAATTTATCCAAGGCGGAAATGGATGAGCGCGTGGAATGGGCGCTCAACAAAGCGGCGATCTGGAATGAAGTCAAAGACAAGCTGAAGCAATCCGGCCTGTCACTTTCGGGCGGCCAGCAACAGCGGCTCTGCATCGCACGTGCCGTCGCCGTGAAGCCAGAAGTGGTGTTGTTGGACGAACCCACCTCGGCGCTCGACCCGATCTCGACCGCGAAAGTGGAAGAATTACTGCATGAGCTGAAGGAGGATTACACCATCGCCATCGTCACTCACAACATGCAGCAAGCGGCCCGCGTGTCAGATTTCACCGCCTACATGTACCTCGGCGAATTGATTGAATACGGCGTCACGGATGAGCTGTTTATCAAGCCAAAACGTAAAGAAACCGAAGATTACATTACGGGGCGGTTTGGGTAGCGATTGTTGAATAAAATAATTAAACTCTCGCACTGGCGCGCCTCTACGAGCAGTTATGGCTCACAACGCGCAGCCATATTCGACTTTACTTAACGCCCCATCACGGGGCGTTTTTATTGTTGCGATTCATTACGGGCAGTGGCGCGTGTCATGCCGCGCTAACCATCGTATTGTTAATTTTGTACGCATTCTTTGTGTCGCAACATTGCATCGTTAATCTTGTGTTCCTTCGATTTTCCAGAGAAAAAAATGCACTATTGGCGCTGCTTTACTCATTATTTCCTGTTCATTTTTTACCCACTATTCGGGCGCAATAAACGCTGAAGAAATTCGCATTGGCAGCGTGGTTGATCAATCCGGTTTACAAAGTGATGTCAGCCGCGACTACCTCGCCGGTGCCCGGACTTACTTCGACCAGATCAATTCGCTGGGCGGTATCAATGGCCGAAAAATCAATTTGATCGTGAAGGACGATGAAGGCGTTGGGGCGAACACGGTCAAACTCACGCGCGAGCTAATCGAGGCAGACCGGGTTGATGCCTTGTTCGGCTACGTTGGCGATGACAGCGTTCAGGCAATATCCAAAGATACGGTGTTCAGGGCATCGCGCATTACCCTGTATGCCCCGCTTAGCGGCGCAAGTGTAAGCACATCGCCCGACCACATTTTTTTTGTGCGGCCCACCTACCAAGACGAGGCCAAACATATCCTGCAACATTTCACCATGCTTGGCAGCTCCCGCTTTGTCGTGGTGAGTGCGGTCGACACATTCGGCACCAATATGGCGGACGAATTAACAATGCAACTCAGCGCGCGCCAGCTAAAGCCTGCGGGCAAATTCGCGCTTTCGGCGCGCCTGGATAACATCGACGCCGTCGCGCGGGAGGTGTTAAAAGTCAAACCGCAAGTAGTGGTGGTGGCCGCAGATACGATTGCGATGGCGGAGTTTTTAAAGAAGTTTCGCGCGCTCGACAAAGGCGTCAATGTGGTGGGATTTTCAACCGTCAATCACCGCAC
>JANYGV010000180.1 GCA_025359285.1 Burkholderiales bacterium | reverse complement strand
TATCGATCACACCGATTATTTTTTGATTATGGGTGGCAATCCGGTTGCATCAAACGGCAGCATGATGACGGTGCCAGATGTGACCAAACGGCTCGCAGAAATTGTGAAGCGCGGCGGCAAAGTGGTCGTGATTGATCCACGTCGCACTGAGACCGCTGAAATCGCGAGCGAACATCATTTCATCACACCGGGCAGTGATGCCGCGTTGCTGATGGCCATTATCAATACGTTAAAAACAGAAAATCTTTTTCGCATTTCGCGCCCAGAAAAACTGAATGGTCTCGACGTGGCACTGGCGGTGATTGCCGACATGACGCCAGAAGTTGCCGCCAGCGCTACCGGAATTGCTGCGGGCTCTATTCGCCGTATCGCGCGCGAATTCGCCGCCGCGCCCAGCGCAATCTGCTACGGCCGGCTTGGTACCACTTTGCAATCATTTGGCACGCTAAATCAGTGGCTGGTGCAGCTCCTCAATATCGTCACCGGCAATCTGGACCGTATCGGCGGCACCCTACCCACGCAGCCGCTAATTCCCATCACCGGGACTGGCACCAAACCGGGCCACTATGCGCAGTGGCGCTCGCGCGTCAGCGGCCTGCCTGAATCGGGGGGCGAAATTCCGGTCGCGGCATTGTCAGAAGAGATACTCACCAAGGGCGAGGGCCAGATTCGCGGCATGGTCACGATCTGTGGCAATCCGGTGCTCTCGACCCCGAACGGTCGCAAACTTGATGATGCACTCGCGTCACTTGATTTCATGCTGGCCATCGATATTTACATCAACGAAACCACACGGCATGCCGATCTGATTTTGCCACCCACCTCCAGCCTGAATCACGATCATTACGATTTAATTTTCAACGCATTTGCAGTGCGCGAGGTGGCGCGATTTAATGGCGCGATGTGGCCGAAGCCAGATGATGAGCGTTTTGACTATGAGATATTTGGCGAGCTCTGTAAGCGAATCAGCGCGAAAATGAAGCGCGAATTTCGGGCCGCGCCGCCTACCGAAAAAATTATCGAAGGCATGCTGGCGCAGACCTCAAGCGTGCATGGCATCTCGTTTACCGCACTGAAATCGGCTGAGCACGGCATCGATCTAGGGCCGCTTAAACCATCGCTTTATGCGCGACTCGAAACGCCGGATGGCAAGATAAACTGCGCGCCTGATGTTATTGTTGCAGACGTTGCGCGTTTGAAATTATCACTGGCGAATGCCGCACCCAGCATGGCGTTTCAGGCATTGTCATTGATTGGCCGCCGCCATATTCGCTCCAATAATTCGTGGATGCACAACTCGCACCGACTTATCAAAGGCAAGCCACGCGATCAGTTGATGATGCATCCTGATGATGCACGTGCACGTGGATTCACTGACGGTCAACGCGTGGAAATTCGCTCGGCGGTGGGTAGTGTACAGACCGCATTGAACACAACAGCCGATGTGATGCCCGGCGTGGTCTGCCTGCCGCACGGCTTCGGCCATCATCGCCGTGGCACGCGCCTGGGTATCGCGCACGAGCATGCAGGTGTGAGCTACAACGATATTAGCGATACGCTGGCAGTCGATGCAGTATCGGGCAATGCAGCCATGAATGGGTTGCAAGTCATGGTGACAGCAGTATCGCATTAGCCGTAACAACAGCATCGCAATAATCAATTCATGCTTTAATTAGTTGCACTATTGCCAGCAAACGTTTTATCCATCATCGGAGGCCTACATGAAAAAAGTATTTGTCGCTTTAGCCATTGCTTTACCATTATCACTCGCATTTATTTCCACCGTCGCATCGGCTGCCAGCACCCGCGCTGAAGCTCGCACCATGTGCAAAAAGGATTCCGCCTCCATGAAAGGTGCCGAGCGTAAGGCCTTCATGAAAGATTGCATGGCCAAAAACGCCCCGCCAAAAAAAGCGCCTTCTGCACAAAACACGAAAATGAAAACCTGCAGCGCGGATTTCAAAACGACGGGCAAACCGAGCAGCGAGCGTCGGGTGTTTATGAGTAGCTGCATGAAAAAGTAGTGCGCATTTATTTATAAAAAAAGCGCTTGATGCTTGGTATGGCGCTTTTTTTGTGGATATTCGGCGACTGTCGCCTAGACTAACTTTGAAATGAATATTTTTATGCTATCAATTGATCGCGCTTGCCGAGTTTTTTCTATTTTCATTTTGTCAATATTTTTACCGTCTATCGCCTTTTCGCAGGATGCAATGCGATCAATTCGCGAGGTTACCGTGCCGCTTATCATTGAAGGTAATCGCCCCTATGTTGAGATCACACTAAAAGGCAAAAATGGCAACGAAAAGACAGGAAGGTTTCTTGTGGACTCGGGTGGCGGCGGCTTTTTAATCTCGGCTAAATTTGCAAAGTTGCTTGACCTGACGGCAAAGAAAGTGGCCACAGAAGAAGGCGAAGATCTTGGCAAACCCGATTATGTTCCAAACGCATATATTGGCGCTTTCTCGCTAAAGCTCGATTCTGATCGTGTCACGGTAGTGATGAACAAAGACAATATTGTGCCCACACCCAGCGGTTCAGCGGTCGACGGCATGTTGCCTGGGCATGTCTTGAAGCAATATCACGTGGTGATGGATTACCCAAAAAAATTGTTCACTATCGCCCACGCAAATGTCATTACGCCACAGGGTACAAAAATACCAATGCCGGTAAACACGCGATCAGGTTTTCCACGCACCGAGATTCAAGTGGGCGACAAAACAATTGGGTTGCTGCTCGATACCGGTGCGGCGTTTTCGATGGTTTCTGAAGTGCTTCTGAAAGAATGGGGGGCAACCAACCCTTCGTGGCCACGCTATCCGGGCGCATATGGTGAAGCCAAATTACACGGCGGGTCAACATTAGAAACGCTATTTATTCCCGCAGGCAGATGGTCTGTTTTTGAATTGGGAGAATTTGGATTTGTTTCGCAGGAAAAAGGCGGATTTGAAAATTGGATGAGTAGCATGATGACCACACCGATCATTGGTTCGCTCGCGGGCAACGTGTTGAAGACGTTTCGCGTCGAGATGGATTATCCGAATCAGAAACTTTATCTTTCGCGTAGCGCATTTGCCAATGAGAAAAGCGGCGACATAACCAAGTAATTGCTTTTCAAACGCGTGATTTCCACTAACTATCTCGCCATCCACAAAATCGTCAAAAAAATTCCGCGTGGTCGTGTCGCCACCTATGGCCAAATCGCTGCACTCGCAGGCATGGCGCGAGCGGCGCGACAGGTGGGTTATGCGTTACGGGCGACACCCGATAACGTAAAAATTCCCTGGTATCGCGTGGTGAATGCGCAGGGACGTGTGTCGATGCGATTAAAAGATTGGCAATCGGGCGGCGATGACCTGCAGAAGATTCTGCTGGAAGCTGAAGGCGTGGTTTTTGACGAAACTGGCAAAATGGATTTGGAGCGCTATCGTTGGGAGCCCACTTTGCTGAAAGCGAAAGTCTAAGCCAGTCGGCTTTCTTGGAACATAAATGCTCTGAAAAGCGCGCGGGCATTAGCGCTTGAATTTGAAAAATATCAACTACCCCCGAACCAGTTGTAGCCCTGATCCTCCCAATAGCCGCCCGGATTGGTGTTGCTTACAAAAATCTCCGTGATGTGTTTCGGGTTTTTATAGCCGAGTTTGGTGGGCATGCGCAGCTTCATGGGGTAACCATATTTTGCCGGCAGCACTTGGTCGGCGTAGGTGAGTGTGAGCAATGTTTGCGGGTGCAGCGCAGTGGCCATATCAATGCTGGTGAAATAATCATCCGCGCAGCGAAAGCCGACGAATTTTGCCGTGGTATCGGCGCCGACGCGATGCAAGAAGTCGCTGAACATTACGCCGCCCCATTTGCCAATTGCGCTCCAGCCTTCGACGCAAATGTGGCGCGTAATCTGGCTGGTCTGCGGGAGCGCGGTCAGTGCGGCCAATGTCCATTCATCTTTATTCGCGATCATGCCGCTTAGCTCAAGCGTGTAATCCTCATCGATTTCGGGCACTTCAGATTCCGCATAAAACGCATTGAACGGAAACGGGGTCGTAATCATTGATTCAGGGTAGGTCTGCGCGAGCTGGGTCGGATCGAACAACAGCGCCTGCGCGCCATCGTTAAAACGCGAAATCGACATCAACATTTTTTCAACCGAATTTTCATTCGTCAAGCCGCATCCGCTGAGCATCGACAACGCGCCAAGGCTTAGCGCGCGTTTGCCAAATAAACGCCGGCCAGGCATGCCGAGCGCCTTGCTTGCGTCCTTGATAATGAGTTGTTCATCGAGCAGCTGAATTCGTTTTTTCATCATGATGATGTCCTATCGTCCGCGAAACATAGTGAGCAATGTGCGCGGCACCAGCGCCACCATCACCAAATGAATAGCCAAAAAAATCACCACAAATGCCATCGCCCAAAAATGCACAATGCGCGCATTGTCGTAACCATTCATCAAGCTCAGCAGCAGCGGAAATTGCACCGATTTCCACACCACCAGCCCCGACAAAATCAATATCATTAGCGCCAGCGTCACCAATAAATAGGCGCTCTTTTGCACCATGTTGTATTTGCTCAGATCATCGTGCGCCAGCCTGCCGCCGAGCGCCTGCTTGACATCGTTGAGAAACCCGCCAACATTTATCGGCCAGAATTTGGCCCGATAGCGCCCACCCAAAATATTCAGTGTGATGTAAAAAACTCCATTGACTGCGAACAACCACATCGCTGCAAAATGCCATTGAATCGCGCCACCAAGCCAACCACCCAAGGTGATTGCACCCAGAAATTTAAAATCAAAAATAGGCGACGCGTTGTAAATTTTCCAGCCACTCATCACCATGATGACAACTGCAATTGCGTTCAGCCAATGCGTGATTCGCATCCATGCAGGATGAATCGGTTTGGTGGTCTCGACAGCTAGTGAATTCATGGCTTTCTCCTGTGCGCTTTGCTGAATCAGTAGTCGTTTGCGCGTTGAATCCATTACAACACGATTCAATATTTCGTTTGGCGAGGCGCGATCCAGACGATAGCGCTCAGCCATCCCACGTTCGGGGGATATACAGCGCACTAAACGAAGCGTAACGTCATCCCTCGCTAGGCTGAAACCCGTCAGCAGCGCCTTCCGGATGAAACAAATCTTCCGGTGATGGCGATTACCCGCAAAGTCCAATGCGAGCCCGTCGCCCGCCCCTCATTTAATTCTATCCGGTCAACCCGCCAAGGAGTGAACGAAATGGATATTGCACCGACCAAAGTTGTCCCGTTTCAAATCAGCCACGACAAGTTATTCTCGATCATAAGCGCAGCTACCGGCGGCAACAGTGGACGCGAAGATGATGAACATCCGCTGAAACCGGGGCCGTGGGACCCAGTAATTCGACTCGCGCTGGAACGTATGGCTGCGCTTACGCCAATGGTCTCGCCGATGCTTGCGCGACATTCAAGCGGCTCTATTTTTGGCTCGCACCCTGAGCCGCGGAAAGCTATCTTCGCGAGTATTCTCGCGCGCCACCCTGAGATTTGGGATGCGATTGGCGGCGGCCACAATCCATTCGCCGCAGCGGAATTAAATCCGCAACCACTACCACCGCGCTACACGTTTTTGATTGCGGTCGCGCAGACATTAACCAGCCGCGCCGAGCTGATTCAAGAAATTGCCGACAGTAGCCCGCGAAAAGGCGAACAGCAATCTATCATCATCGTCAGTGGGCACGTGGCCCGGTTTACCGATGATTTTTGCGGCACCGGCTTTCGTCTGCGCTGGCCGTTCCCCAGCCCGCGCCCACATTGGTTTACCCATGAATTGACAGGCATCGATTTAGTGGTGATGGCTGCACAATTCGACCAAGCCGCCAAAGAAGCATTCAGTCCAGATTTACAGAAAAGCCTGGCGAATGCCAGCGCAAAATTTGCGGAAACAGGGCTGTCACGCATGAAGTGAGGGCGTGAATGAATGAGCGATAGGCATTAAAGCTGTAACGGGTGGGCTGGTGCATCATGAATGCACGGCCCGCCATGACCTGAGTTACCACGCTAGTTTCATGGCAAAGGACGAAATAACTTCATGAAACATTGGAAAATAATTGCGCTGGCGCTGTTCATTGCAGCTCCAGCCGCCGCGCAAATTGGCCGAGACAAAATTCTCGCGAGCCCGTCGCGATCCATCTTCCCCATTCAGAAACTCATTTTTACCAACAGCGGATATGCGATTGTTGAAAACAATTCAGGCGCGGATAAAACCAAAATAAAAAAAGCAGAAGCCACTTGCCCGGCAGGATTAAAAGCCGTTTCATCCGGTTTCTCGGCACAGTCAGGCCGCGGCGAACCCGCCGACTTTCGCCTCATTTTGTCCAAACCCAAAAACGACGGCGCAGGCTGGGTTATTTATGGCTCGTTCGACGGCAAAGGCAATTCACTCGCGGCAGACATCGACTGGGATTTGCTGATTCATCTTGTTTGCATGAAAGTACCGTAACATTTTTACATGCTTGTTTAAACAAATATCCACTGACCTAATCTGATAGCACCGCAATTTTTTCCCACCACGCACCGGCTGCCCGCTCGCCACGCTTTTCCAGCAAAAAACGATAACCCGTATCCGCCACAGAGCGGATGCAGTTGCGATCTCCTCGCGCTGCGGTTTCGAGGTGTTCAAGCCCTCTTTCGTCGCCCTCATCCAGCAGAATTCGTCCGTAGAAAAACGCCGGTTTGGGATACGGGCCGCCCGACTTGGCGAGCAGGTATTCGAGCATCGGCTTGGCGGCTTGCGGCGAATCGAATTCGGCTTTGAGCAACGCAAACTGCTGTAATTCGTGAAGTCCGAGACTTGCTATGGGCTGCGTGGAAAATGCGGCCAATTCTTGTTTAGATCGCGCAACGTATTGATGTCGCGATTGCCATTCTGCCTTTTCCTTTTTCCACCAGTCGCGGTCAAACTCCTCGATCAGTGTTTTGGTAAAACTTCCAAGCAAAGCCTCAGCAGCGGTCTTTTCAATGGGCGGCGGAATTCTGGCGTCACCGCCTACAGCCTCCACTCGCTCGCGAAGACATGGGTGCGTGTCGGACGGGCCGGAGGATTCGCGCCATGCCGCAGATAAGCGCGGCTGGGTCGCCCAATCTGCATAGCCCAGGCTAAATGCGGTACGCATCGATGCAAAGGGGAAAAACGCGGGCGCGGCGAGCGCCTCAGTTTGCTTGTAAAACTTAGGCCAAAAATCTTCGGCAATCCATTGCGCTAAAAGCCTGCCACGCACCAACCCTGTGGCGCGGTGCTGAGCGCCTGCAATCTCGCTGGCGGTATTGTCGGCCTCATATTCCTGCTGGCGCGACAGCACAAAGGTGTAAGCATCATAGCGCGGCATAAATTGGCGCATTAGCGCGTACATCATTTCGTGCGGCCAGCTAGTCTCGGCTAGCGCTTCCACTTTTTCATAAAGCGCCAAAAAGGTGCGCCGTTGACGATAAATCCACGCGCCCATCTTGCCGTGATCGCCACACAAATGACCATACTCGTGCGCGACGGTCGCCAACATTTCTTTCGGTGCCACGCCAAGTAAATATGGCAGTCCCAGCATCAAATAATTGGTGTGACCACCAAACAAGCCAAAGCGCGGCAGCTGCTCGATCGCCGCATTGTATTCATCAAAAATCAGCACATGATGAATCGGCGGACCGTTTAATTTTTTGCGCATTTTGTCGAGCACCTCGAATAATATCGGTGCATCAAGCCGTGAAATTTCACGGCCATCCGGCGGCGAAAGTCGCATAAAAAACACGCGGATCACGACATAAAATACCGGCACCATCAAGAACGCGAAAACACTTAACGTAATCAGCAAGCGCGTCTGATGATGGCTGCGCGCATAACCTATTCCCCAATAAGTGATTGCCACGATCACCAATAGGGATACGAACAGCAACACATAGGCCGAGATACTCAGCAGCACAACCTTGGTACGAAAAGCGGCCGGACTGTTTTCCGACTCTGCCTCTAATTGTCGAACGAGACCCTTATATTCGTCGCGATCCATGTGATCCCTTAGTGTAATTTTTTATTCATCTAGTCGTGAAAAAGCCCGGAACGCCGCGTCTACATTGGCTTTCCGGGCTATTGAACCATCGACTTTTACTTCAGCGCACGATAGCGAATCCGCTTCGGACGCGATGCTTCTTCGCCCAGACGATTGCGTTTATCGTTTTCATATTCGTTGTAATTGCCGTCATAAAACACCCACTGCGAATCACCTTCACAGGCGAGAATGTGCGTGGCGATACGATCCAGGAACCAGCGATCATGCGACACCACCATCACGCAGCCAGCAAATTCCATTAGCGCATCTTCCAGCGAACGCAGCGTTTCCACGTCCAGATCGTTGGACGGCTCATCCATCAGCAGCACGTTGCCGCCTTCAAGCAGCGTTTTCGCCATGTGCAGGCGGCCACGTTCCCCGCCTGATAAATTGCCAACCAGCTTCTGCTGATCGCCGCCTTTGAAGTTGAATCGGCCCAGGTAAGCGCGCGATTGCATTTCAAATCGACCCACCTGCAAAATATCTGATCCGCCGGATACCGCCTGCCACACAGTCTTGTCGTTTTCTAACTGGTCACGCGATTGATCGACGAACGCGAGATTAACAGTTGGGCCAATTTTCACGGTGCCGCTATCGGGCTGTTCGCGACCGGCAATCAATTTAAACAGGGTCGATTTACCCGCGCCGTTCGGGCCAATAATGCCCACAATCGCGCCCGGCGGCACTTTGAAACTCAAGTTGTCGATCAGCAAACGATCGCCATAGGCCTTCGACACATTGGTAAATTCAATCACCTCGTTTCCAAGACGCTCGCCGACGGGAATAAACAATTCCTGGGTTTCGTTACGTTTCTGATATTCGTAGCTGGACAATTCCTCAAATCGCGTCATCCGCGCCTTCGATTTCGCCATTCGGCCTTTTGGATTTTGGCGCACCCATTCCAGCTCTTTTTTCAACGCTTTTTGGCGCGCAGATTCGCCAGATTCTTCTTGGGCCAAGCGATCTTTTTTCTGATCGAGCCATGACGAATAATTGCCTTCCCACGGTATGCCCGATCCTCGATCCAATTCCAGAATCCATTCGGCTGCGTTATCCAGGAAATAGCGATCATGGGTGACGGCAACCACGGTGCCGGGGAAATTCTGCAAAAACTGCTCCAGCCAATCCACACTTTCCGCATCCAGATGGTTGGTCGGCTCATCCAGCAGCAACATATCGGGCTTCGACAGCAGCAAACGGCACAGCGCCACACGGCGCTTTTCACCACCGGACAAATTTTTCATCACTGCGTCCCACGGCGGCAGGCGCAGCGCATCCGCTGCAATTTCGAGTTGCACCTCCACGTTTTCACCGTCGGACGCGTTGATAATTGCCTCAAGCTCGCCCTGCTCGGTCGCCAGCGCGTCAAAATCCGCGTCCGGCTCGGCGTAGGCGGCATACACTTGTTCCAGACGGGCCCTCGCCCTCAGCACCCCGCCAATGCCCTCCTCAACCGCCTCGCGCACCGTTTGCTCGGCATTCACCAACGGCTCCTGCGGCAGATAACCTATGTTCAGATTGGGCATCGGCGTCGCCTCACCCTCAATCTCCTTATCGAGGCCAGCCATAATTTTCAAAATAGTCGATTTTCCGGAGCCATTTAAGCCCAGCACACCAATCTTGGCACCCGGGAAAAATGACAGCGAAATGTTTTTAAGAATTTGACGCTTGGGTGGGACAATTTTGCCCACGCGATTCATCGTATATACGTATTGAGCCATGATCGTGTTTTTCGTGTTTTAACAGAGTGCGAAGCATACAGCAGTGGCGTACGCGATGGTGGTTTTGGTAGCTAAAACAAGGCATTGTTTGTTAAAAATTCGCCCGCAATTTGCCGCGAATTCAGCCGCAAAAGGTGCGCCATTTCACATCCGATGACGGGCTGAAATGTTAAAATCTTATGATAAATAAAGGCCGGTTAAACGAGATCGGTCCCGACCACGCAGAATTATCCTCGGCCTGCAACATGACGAATCCCTACTATCGCTCGGCATTGGAAGAAAAGTTCCCGCGCATCGCCGACAAAGTCGTGCTGATGTGGGGCTATCCCGAAATCATCACGTTTTTCGAAAGCCTCACCCTCGATGACCGCGGTGACCGGGATGGATTTTCGCCGGATGTCATGTCCGAGCTGGTATTTTTGAGCGCGATTCACGACATTGCTTATCCGTTTAAGAAGGATGGGACCGGATATGCGAATCGAGGGGGTGGGTATAGTTTTGATTTGGATTAGAGCGCGGTTCACCACTTTTATTCATGGTTTACCTATCGCATGTCACAGGCTAAGCACAACAGCCCGACCGGCCCGAGACTTCTCGCAGAAGCAGTGCAGCGGCTGAAGCTAGCGGAGCGAAGCGACTTGCGCCGGACGCGCTCCGGTTAGTTGGCGGCGATGGTCCGGTCGGCGAGCCGGAGGTTGCCCGGGCTCATAAATGAATCGCTGGTGCCTATGTAGGCCACCTCTGGCGCAACTGATTCCACCTGCGCTCCCCAGGCATCAACCCTAATATCAATGCTCGTCTCCAAGCGTTTTGGTGGATTTTCTCTCAGGACACCGCTCTGGTAGAGGCGTTACGTTCAACCTCGCTATTTCAGCCTGAATGTCGATAACGCTTCTGCTATCGCAACTTTACCGTGCTCACGGCGCCCGAGTCGCCGCACAGTCTGCGCCACCACGTTATTGAAAATACGGTTTGAGCTTTTGATGATGGGAATGTTTTTGATTTCACCCGACGCGTCCCCCGCGAAACTTGCCGTGACGCCACCCTCAATCCCATCGCGAATCGCCTGTGCGGGATAGCGTATGTTTGCCTGGAGCAGCGCCGCATTCGGGCACGCAATCCCGAGCGTCGTCGCACTTGACGTGGCTGAACTCGTCGCCGAGATCGATGTTGAACACGAAGCATCCTTAAAATCGGACAATGGCGTTGGCTCAGGCACAGCCGCATCGACAGTGGAAGTATTTTCGATAGGGATATCAGTCGGCGAATCGATAACAGGCCGCGCTGATGTCAATGTTGCGCGAACCAGTTTCCGCGACTGCGCTGGGTAAGACTCTAGGCTGTGCTCCGAATTAATAAGCAGTATTGGCGGTCGCTCCTTATCGACTGCTTGTACTCGGTTGAGCCGAGCAATCAGGGCCGCCCCAAGATGATATGTATTCCCACCACAACGCCAAAACGACAC
>JANYGV010000057.1 GCA_025359285.1 Burkholderiales bacterium | reverse complement strand
CGATCCGCCCATGATGGCGACGACTTTGCCTTGCGGCACAGAAAGACTGATGCCCTTTAAAATAGCGCGTTTGCCATAGGAAAAATTGACGTTGTCAATTTCAACTAGCGGCGCGGATGAATTCGTGTCGGGCATGGATAGGGTTTTGTGAGCTCAAAGGCGAGGCGAAGCTGGGCGGGAAAAGATTAAATTCACGCCCGCTTGATTTCCGAGCATTCTAACATCGTGCGGCAAAACATTGATTAAGTAACTGACTCAGCGCTGGTGGCGGTTCTGGTGACGAGCCCGATATAGGCGCATGAAAGGACATGAGACAAGACGATGTTTGAAAAACAATCTGAAAGATGTGGGGACAAACCTTCCACAAACCTGATTAAGAGCGCACGAACAGCCGAACGTTCCGGTGATCTGCCTATAATCGCTAATGATATTGGGTAGTAATGCCAAAGTACAAGCCAAGTGCAAATTTTTAATCCGTATTGCGCTTTAACGGCAACAGTTGCTTCATTTTTTGTCGTAATGTTGGTTGTCGACCTCAATCCACTCTTCGGAACCACCCCCTGCGCGTGCAAACCAAGCCGTCTCTACTGATTGTTGATGATGATCCACTGATTGCCGAATCGCTTTCGTTCGCGCTTGAGCCTGATTTTGATATCGCGGTTGCGGAATCGAGAGCAAGCGCGATGGCGCTGCTCAAAAGCGGCAAATTTACGCCCGCATTGGCCTTAATTGACTTGGGCTTACCGCCACTTCCCCATCTGCCCACAGAAGGCTTTCGGCTGGTCGGTGACTTACTCGCGTATTCGGCACATATTCGCGTGCTGGTCTTAACCGGCCAAAACGAAGCGGCCAATGGCCGGCGCGCGCGCGCACTGGGTGCGGCCGAGTTGGTGCCCAAACCATGTGATCCTGCGCACTTGAAACGCCAGCTGTTTGCCGCGCTACGCGGCCAAAATACGGAAACCAGCGCGGCGCGTGATGCGCAAAATTACGATTTGATTGGTGATAGTCAGCCAATACGCCAGCTGCGTGCGCAGATTGACACCTATGCGTCGTCGATGTACCCCGCGCTGATTGAAGGTGAATCCGGCACCGGTAAAGAGCGGGTGGCGGCGGCGTTGCACCACCTCAGCGCACGCGCCAAGCAACCCTTTTTCGCGCTGAATTGTGCCGCTATTTCGGCGAATCTGGTCGAGCCTACCTTGTTCGGCTATGCGAAAGGCGCATTTACCGGTGCTGCCAGTGCGACCAGTGGTTATTTTGAAGACGCGGGCGAGGGCACGTTATTTTTAGACGAGATCGGCGAATTGCCGCTGGATTTGCAGCCCAAACTCCTGCGCGTGCTGGAAAACGGCGAGTTTCAGCGCGTGGGTGAAACGCAAACGCGAAAATCGAAGGCGCGCATCATTGCTGCTACCAACCGCGATTTGAAAGCTGAAGTAAAAGCAGGGCGTTTTCGTGCTGATTTATTCCATCGGCTGTCGGTTTTTTCGCTTCAAGTGCCACCGCTGCGTGATTTGGGCCCCGATAAATTAAAGTTGATGGAGCACTACCGCACGCTGCTCAATCACCAATCGACAAATGCACAACTCCCCAACCGCACGGGGCAGGCTGATCCGCAGCCCGTGGCCCAACCTTTCATTATCGACCATGCGGCCCGCGAGGCGTGGCTGCAATACAGCTTTCCCGGCAATGTTCGCGAGCTAAAAAATATCGTAATTCGGCTGACCGCTAAATATGCGGGCTATGTGGTGGGCGTTGACGAATTGCTGCAAGAATTCGACACGCCCGCTGCCCGCGACGCAATATTGCCACCACTCCAAACGCTGAATCCGCGCGCGGATATCGAATCAGCCGTCGCCGCGTCCAATGCCTTTAGCTTGGATCAAAAATTGGCCGAGTTAGAGCTGCAATATATCGACGCCGCGATCGCGATTTCACAGGGCAGCATGACCCAGGCAGCCAAGCTGCTCGGCTTGTCCCGCTCGACGCTCTATAGCCGTCTTGACGTGTTGCGCCCCAGTCAACAACCGCGCCCCTAGGTCTGGAATGAGACCCTGAATGTCGCCACCGCCAGTGCTACACTTCGCGCCATGAGCAACGACTTATGACCATCTATCTCGAACATTTCGGTCTGACCGAAGCGCCGTTCAAAATTACCCCGCATACCGAGTTTTTTTTCGCGGGCGCCAACCGCGGCGAAACGCTCGAAGGCTTAATTTACGCCATCACCAGCGGCGAGGGTATGGTCAAGGTTACCGGCGAAGTGGGCGCGGGCAAAACCATGCTGTGCCGCGTGCTGATGGAGCGCTTGCCCGATACCGTGGAAACCATTTATCTCGCGGTGCCATCACTGTCACGCGATGAAATGCTGGCGGTTATTACCGGCGATCTTGGCCTGGAAACGCATGGCGTCAGCACCACCAAGCTGGTGCGCGCGCTGCAAGAAAAATTGATCGCAGTTCACGCCGAGGGTCGCCAAGTGGTCGCGCTGATTGACGAAGCGCATGCGATGCCGCTGGAAACGCTGGAAGAAATTCGCCTGCTGTCGAATTTGGAAACCAGCCACAACAAATTGATGCAGATTGTGTTGTTTGGTCAACCCGAGCTTGATCAGCATCTGTCGCTGCCGCATATGCGTCAGCTCAAGGAACGCATTACGCATAGTTTCCAGTTGCAGCCGTTGCCCGCCAATGACATCAAAGATTACGTTAACTTTCGACTGCGCGCGGCGGGTTATAAAGGCCCGGATTTATTCAGCGCCGACGCGCTGAAGCTGATTGCGGAGGCCTCCGAAGGTCTGACCCGTCGCATCAATATTTATGCCGATAAAACTTTGCTCGCCGCATATGCGGCAGGCACTCACACCATTACGCCGGACCACGTGCGGGCGGCGATCACCGATACGCAAATTGTGTTGCCAAGTGTTGCGGCCAATGCAAATGAACATGCGGCCCATGATGCAGCAAAAACGACTCATGAGAATAACGCCGGGCAGCGCCGCTTGATGCTGGCGAGCGTGCTGCTGATCGGGCTCGTGATTGGCTTGGTCATTGGTTTCGGGGCGGGTCGAATGACGGCGTTGGATCGCGCGACCGTTGCCACTGCCACCGCTGCTGCCACGATTGCAGCCGCTCCCTCGGCGACGGTTGTGATGCCGCTGGCAACTATGCCAGCTTCCAGCACCGCGCCGCGCGTGGACAATTCTAGTGCCGTAGCAGTAGGGGCACCGACGCTGGCGTTAACCGTCCCATCCGTGAACATGGTCGGCACACAAACACCAGTATCTACGGGCGTAAGCGGCCAAAATTGGCTTGAAACCCGCATGAATGCTGATGTTTCAAGATTGAATGCCCTGACTGGCAACCAGGCAGCAATCCAGTTAATGACGGCAGATCCACGAGAATCCTCTGCGATTGAAAATTTTTTGCGGGCGGCCAGCCGCGAGCTCAATAGCGATCGAATTATGTTGGCCCCGGCGGGAAGCGCGGCTAATCCCAGGGTAAGTGTGCTATTCGGCCCGTTTGCCGATCGTGTCGTCGCCACCTTGTCGCTGGCGAAGCTTTCAGCCACCGTAGCTCAGTACAGCCCCTATGTACGATCCATCAAATCGATACGCGAAGATTTACGACCCGTAGTTTTACACACCACAGCGAGATCCAGTATCAGCCCCGCGACAACACCATAGGTAAACCATCAATAAGCCATAAAAGGCCATAAAAGGCCATAAAAAATTCCGCCCATCAGCATCTGCCTGTTTTGGTAGATATCGAACCGATTAATTGCTTCGCCAAGTCTTTGCTTTTATTACATAATCAACTCGTCGCGACGCACTAGCTCAGCCTGAATATATCGCTCATCATGTTGTGCGCTTTCACTCACCAGCAGGCAACGTCTATGAATCTACTTTTGTGAATCCATCTCTGCGAATTTATCTAAACGATGCCATATGACTGAGTCCATTTCGTCGCCGTCATCTGCCTCAGATGTTCACTGCGCACGTCGCGGTTCGCGGCCCAATGAAAGTAAGCCCAATCGATCAGCCATCATCGGTCTTGTAAGCGCTTTAATCGCCACGCTGGCAGGCTGCGGCACGCTGCCGGTGGCGCGTGTAGATGGCCATCTCAAAACCGAACCGCGCGACGCGACCACGCCAAACTCGCCTGTCCGGGGCAATGTTCCACAAACCGTGCGCCAAGTCCCGCTGCCGCCACCGCCGCAGGCGCGCATCGATGAGGTGAAATATTCGATTACCGTAAAAGATGTGTTGGTCGAGGATTTACTGTTTGCGATCAGCCGCGACACGAAAGTCAATATCGACGTGCACCCCGGCATCGAAGGCCGCGTCACGCTAAACGCGATTGACCAAACACTGCGGCAAATTCTGACCCGCGTCGCCAAGCAAGTCGACATGCGCTACGAAATGGATGGACCGAATTTGGTGGTGATGAAAGATTCGCCCTATCTCAAACTCTACCGCGTGGATTACGTGAACATGACCCGTGATTCGACGGCCTCAATCGGGGTGCAGACCCAAGTGGTGGGGCCGACTTCCGGGCTGACAGGCGCCACCACGACGAGCGGGGGCGGCGCTCAAAACACGACCCAGCTCAGAATCGACAACGCCTCCAAAAACCGGTTCTGGGACAGCCTGGAAAAAAATATCAAGGACATGCTGCGCGACACCGATAAATTGTTGCCTGAGGGCAGCTCCGAGACGTTTGTGAAAGATCAATCACAGGGCTTGAGTGCATCGAATCGCAATCAGACCACGGCTCAGCGTTCAGGCACGAATCGAACCAGTGGCCGTACCAACAACCGCACCGAAACCACCGGCCCCGGTGTGGCAGAATCGCAAGTTGAATCACAATCGAGCACGCAAACGCTGACGTTTCGCGAAGCGGCCTCGGTGATTGTTAATCAGGAAACCGGCTCTGTTTCTGTTCGTGCGACATCACGACAACAAGAAAAAGTCGCCGAGTTTATTGCGCAAGTCACCGGCACCGCGATTCGCCAAGTGTTGATTGAAGCGACGGTCGTGGAAATCACGTTAAACGACAACTATCAATCGGGCGTGGATTGGTCAGCGTTGGGGCTGCAAGGGCTTGGTTATTCATTTACGCAAAGTTTCACGACCGATCAGCGATTGACCGCAAGCCAGCCTTTCTTTGGCATTAATTACAGCAATCCGAATGCGGCGGTTGGTGGCGCGATCAAATCCTCGATCAAGTTGCTGGATTCGTTTGGCAACACAAAAGTGCTGTCGAGCCCGCGAATCACCACCTTGAACAATCAAACGGCGGTGATGAAGGTCGTTGAAAACAAGGTCTACTTCACCGTTACCGCAACGCCTGGCACCGTCGCCTCAATCGGGACGCCCGCCACCCAGCCGACCTACAACACCATCCCCAACGTGGTGCCAGAGGGCTTCATCATGAGCGTCACGCCGCAGATCAGCGAAGGCGATATCGTGACGCTCAATGTGCGCCCCAGCATTACCCGCATTGTCGATTTTGTGCTCGACCCGAATCCGATTCTCACTACCGTCCAAAATAAAATTCCAGTGATTCAGACGCGTGAATTTGAAACAGTATTGCGCATCCCCAGCGGGCAAATCGCGGTGCTCGGCGGCTTGATGCAAGATAGCTTTGAGGAAAAGCGTGATGGCCTGCCGCTTCTTTCGCGCCTAAAATTGATCGGCGACGCGGTGAGCTATCGCAATGACACCGGTCGAAAAACCGAGCTAGTGGTTTTCTTGCGTCCTATCGTCATCAAAGACGCCAGCATCGAAACTGATTTCTCCGCCTACCGCCGCTTGTTGCCGGATGCCAAATTTTTTAAAGAAGCTGAGCCGTTAATCCCCGCGCTCTATCCTGCCAGCCCCGCTGACCGCAATACGGATGACGTGGGCACAAGGAAAGCGCCGTGAGGAAAACCGCATGAGGAAAGGGCTATGAGCCTATTGCTCGATGCGCTAAAACGCGCCGAGCAGGCCAAGAAGGCGAAGGCGAGTGAGGCTGCGCCTGATGCCGTCGCGTCTGGTGCTGGCGCTAGGGCTGTCAGGGTCGGCGGTAGCGCTGAAAAACATACGGCTTATACGGGCCCGGAGCGACGCGAACTGGCGCTGACGGAACATGACACAGCGGGACACGACACAGCGGGACACGAAACAACCAGGCACGAAACAACTGAGCCCACCGCGTCGGTTGCACCACTAACGCCCGCTTCTACCGTGCTTCCGACCACCTTTGCCGCGCCTGCAAGCGCCACCAATGTGCCTTCGTTCAGGCGACCCCCTGCACTAAATCCTTCAACTCGCGCATCAACATCGCCGGAAGGTGCGCAGGCCGTAGCCTCGCCATCGGATTCATTAGCGGATCGGGACAACATTAATCCTGCCCTCGTGTTTCGAAAGCGAAACCCACCGCCCAAAGCAGCTTCAGCGCCATGGATGTTGCCCGCTGTTGCCGTGGGCATTGTGCTGCTGTGGGCGGTCGGGTGGTTTGGCTGGCAGTTGCTCGGGCCAACGCTCATCAATAATTCCAGCCTCGTCAATCGTGCGGCACCCGCCGCATCCGTGTTGCCGCCCGCGTCATCTAGTGTGGGGCAAATTCCGTCCTCGGCGACAATGCCAGCGACTGCGACAAACGCAGCATCGGTAGCCGCCGCGTCTGAGGCCGATTCCGCGCAAACGCCACTGCCACCATTGCTACCGCCACTTTTGCCATCCCAGCTTGCCGATGCGCCCTTGCCCAGAGCGCTGGCCATCACCAGAATACCCGGCCCGGCGCGCGAATTGACTGAGCGTGAGCTGTTGGCGCAGAGCCTGAAACAATCACCGATTAGCCGCGAAGCGCCGGTTCGTTTGCGTCTTTCCCAGTCCATCGATTCGCCTAAAGTTTCGCCGGAGCTCAGCGCCGCGTATTCGGCTTTAACGCGCGGCGATTATGCCCAAGCTAAGAAACTCTATGCCCAATTGGTTACGGTCATGCCCCTCAATCTGGATGCGCAACTTGGCTTGGCCGCTGCGGCCGCGCGCAGCGGTGACAATGCCTTGGCCGCGCGCCACTATCGGCGTGTGCTGGAGCTAGATCCACGCAACAGCATGGGGATTGCCGGCTTGCTGGCCGTGAGCGAAAGCGCTAATGCCGGTGGCGGCGCGGGCGGTGGAACCAAGTCCGAGGCACCCGATTCATTAGAAGCTGAGCTTAAAGCGCTTATTCACAAAGATCCCAACGCCGCTTCTCTGCAATTTTCGCTTGGCAACCTTTATGCGAGTCAGCGTCGCTGGACGGAGGCGCAGCAGGCGTTTTTTGAGGCTTATCGGCTTGACGCGGACAATGCCGATTATCTATACAACCTTGCGGTGAGCCTGGATCAGCTCAACCAGTCGCGCTTGGCTCTCGACTATTAT
>JANYGV010000053.1 GCA_025359285.1 Burkholderiales bacterium | reverse complement strand
TATCTCGGGTATTTTTTCGGCAATATTCCATGGGTTAAAGCCAATCAGGGATTTATGGTGATTGGTATCGTGATCGCGAGCCTAATTCCGGTTTTAATCGGCGTTTTAAAATCACGCCAACAGTCACCGGTGTAAGCAGTTTGATGTTGCGCGTGGTTGCATAAGCCGGGCAGGTTAAAAGGTGCAAATTATCGCTGACGGCTGGGGGCCGTGAATTTTGCGTAATAAATAGCGGAGATAAAAAACACCACAGACAGCGCCACTTCAACGCCCGCCAACATTTGTGACAGCCCTTTGTCAGACCACGCCCTGACCACGCCCTCGGTGAAATAAAACAACACAAACATGGACGCCCATTGGTAGGTGTAACGCTTGCCGCGCAAAATGCCAAACAGCGGGAGTAACAGCGGTAGCGCCTTCAACATCAATAGCGAACCACCGGGGCGCAGCGGGGCCAACGCCGCCTCCCATGCAATCGATAATGCAATCAAGCCGATCAGCGATGCGCTTGCCGCATAGCGGCATAGGTCGCGATAATCTTTATGGCGTGTGGGCTCGATCATGGTTTCAATCATGGAGTTTTTGTGCAATTTGCGCCAAGCGTTTGCCTTGCGCAAATGCCAGCTTCTTTTCAGTGTCGCTTACCGCCAATTCGCCCGCCGCGCCTGCCACGTGACTGGCACCATAAGGGGTGCCGCCGCCATGCGTGGCACTGAGTTCCGGCTCGGTAAACGGCAGGCCGACGATCACCATGCCGTGATGCAGCAGCGGAACCATCATTGTCAGCAGGGTTGATTCTTGTCCGCCGTGCATGGACGCGCTGGAGGTGAACACGCAGCCGGGTTTGCCGGAAAGCGTGCCGCGCATCCATTCACCGCCCAGACCATCCAGAAAATATTTCATCGGTGCCGCCATATTGCCAAAACGGGTGGGTGAACCCATCGCCAAGCCGACACATTCTGACAGATCTGCCGATGTCACATACGGCGGCCCATCGTCAGGCACGGCCGCTGCGACTGCCTCAATAACAGTGGAAACCTTGGGCACGGTACGCACCCTCGCGGACATTCCCGTCACGCTATCCACACCGCGTGCAATGTGGCGTGCAAGCTCGCGAACGCTGCCCGCATGTGAATAATACAAAACAAGGATATCGGACATAAAAACGTGAGGCTTTCAGTTTGGTGGATATTAGACGGAACTAAAACGCGCATATTTGCGGCTTCAAATGTCGGAGCGCGCGATAACTTGATGAAAATCGACAAGACCTATTAGTATTATACGAGGCGTTGTAAACATAACGACGACATGACTAGGATGAACGTTGTGTAAAATCTGGGGCTATGCTGATTGGCTACATTAGCTGGCTACCCCAGCTGGTGATGCTGACGCCAGCACCATGCAAACTCGTTAGATTCAAATTGTTCAAAAAAATTATCGACTACCTGCGCTTTATAGCGCGCCGCTTTGTTGAAGATCGATGCTTGACCGTCGCCGGCAGCCTCACTTACACGACCTTGCTCGCGCTCGTGCCGATTTTCACGGTCACCGTGACGCTGACCGCGCACGTGCCCGAAGTGAAAGAGTTTGTTGATGAAGCCAAGACGTTCATGCTCAAGAATTTGTTGCCAGATGTTGCAGGAAAAGTTGTCACGGTTTACATGGAGCAATTTGCGGAAAATGCAGCGCGGCTAACGGCGATTGGCTTGGTCATCATTTTAGCGACGGCGGTGATGACGATGTTCACGATCGATGGCGCATTCAACGATATCTGGCGCACGCGTCGACAACGCTCGGTGTGGCAACGTCTGGTCGCATATTCGGCGCTGCTGGTGATCGGCCCGCTGCTGATTGGCGCCAGCCTGTCCATGACGTCCTATTTGGTGAGCTGGGTGGATCATTTTGATCGCGTTATGCCGTGGTTTGTTAACGCCGTCCTGCGGTTCATTCCATTTCTGATGACCGCAATCGCGCTGGTACTGGCTTATCGGGTGGTACCCAATCGACATGTGCCGATGCGTCATGCGTTTGCAGGCGGGATTCTGGCCGCGTTGTTGTTTGAGGCCACCAAATATTTTTTTGTTATCTATATTTCGAAAGTCCCGACTTACAGCTTGGTTTATGGCGCGTTCGCGAGCGTGCCGATATTCTTGTTATGGCTATTCTGCTGCTGGATGGTGATTTTAATTGGCGCAGAAATCACCGCGACGTTATCCTATTTTGGTCACGCCGAAGCGCAGCGCGCAAATGACAACACCCGAGTTATCGCGGCGCAAAATATCTTGTCTGCCATCGCGGCGGAAGCGGGCAGCGGTATCGTCGCGATGGATTTTAAAGCGTTGCGTAAACGCGCGCCGATGCCCATCGATCAGGCTGAAGATTTGCTTGATCACTTGCTGCATGCGGGGCTGATTATAGAGAGTGGTGGCAGCACATCGCGCGGCACGAAGCGCTATCAACTCAACGCGGATTCGTTGTCGACCGAGGCTGTGATTCGTGATGCGCTGGCAAAATATTGAGTGGATCGCGGAGGACGATATGGCTGAAGAACGCCCAACTCATCCTACTTCGTTCCTCATCCGTTATAAATTGATTCACTATTGAGATTGAAAAAAATGTCCACTACCAACAAACCTGCCGCATCAATGTTGTTTTTAAGCCGCATCATATTTGCTGCCCTCGCGATAAGCCTGTTCGCATCTAGCGCAATCGCATTTGATCTGAAGGATACCGCCGGCCAGCCGCAGCGCCTCAGCGATTTAAAAGGTAAGTGGGTCATCGTGAATTTTTGGGCAACCTGGTGCGCGCCCTGCGTAAAAGAGATTCCCGATTTCGCCGCGTTTGCGAAAGTGCAGGGCGATAAGGTAAGGGTGCTCGGTGTGGCGCTGGATTGGGACGAAACCGGTAAACGCGAAGCCGATGAGCGCAAAGTGAAGTCATTTGCTAAAAAAGTCGGACTGACTTATCCGCTGGTGTTGGGTGATGACAAAAGCGAAAAATCATTCGGCAAAATGAAAGGCCTGCCGACTACCATCGTGTACGACCCAAACGGAAAAATGGTGTTCCAAAAGACGGGTCCTGTCACGCAGGAAATGTTGAATCGGGTCATTGCAGGCGAGAAGGTTTCGTAATTGAACCGTTTATTCTGCAAACGGTTATGAATCTGCTTTTCGACGCATATTAAATATCGGAAATTCACATGCTGGTAACGGTATCTTGGAGAAAAAATTTTTAGTCGCTTCGAGAATTGATTAACCT
This sequence comes from Burkholderiales bacterium, assembly GCA_025359285.1. Lineage (GTDB taxonomy): Bacteria > Pseudomonadota > Gammaproteobacteria > Burkholderiales > Usitatibacteraceae > UKL13-2. The sequence continues at coordinate 964 of JANYGV010000053.1, read as the reverse complement.
AGAGCAAGCATTAGCGTGGCGTTCCGAGCAGAAATAGCCCGAAACGCCCGCCGATGTTGATGTTATAGAATGGTGCGGGTGTTGTAAGACGCAGTTGACAAACCCGGCTCCGTCCCTCGTTCGCTCCTTCGTTACGGTAACAACGTCACCTCGGTCGCATCAATTACCCCAGCACCTGCCAGGCCCTTGACACGTATTTTTTTGCCGACGGTGAGATCGGCGGTGGCACCGTTGATGAAGGTGGCGGTGAGTGCAGAAATGGTTTCACCGGCAACTTTGAACGATGCGGTCGAAGTGAAATCCGTAATCACGCCTTCGACGCGATATACAAAACGCTCTGTATTGGCGAACGCGCGGCCTTCGGTGGCGCGGATGAAGGTATCTTGTTTGCGGCCACGGATTTGCACGCGGAATCCGGGCGCGATGGTGGCCGCGGTGGCGGCAGACAGGCCGCTGATATCGATTTTGTCCTCCCCGATTTGCACCATGCCAGCCACTGGCGGCGTCATGATGCCGACGATGCCATCAATTGACACAATGGCACCCACATCGCGCGTGGGCGACAAGCCCGAGATGATTTGTGTGGCGGCGATATCGCCTGCGCTGTTTAACGTGCCCACAATACGCACGCGCGTATTGGCGGCGATGACCGTATTAGGAGGCAACGGCGCGCTCAGTGACACGCCGTTGGGTAGCACCACTTGTGCGCTGGTGGTGGTAATAGTGACGCCGTTCACCACCGATGTAGTGCTGGTAGTGTTGGTCGCGATACCCAGCACCTCCACCGTATCGGGCGCGGCTGCGTCTTTGAGCAGCGTAGCGCGCGTGGCCTGAATGCGGCCAGCCTTGGCTTGCTGCAAGCCGTAAACTTCGATGCGATCCCCTGGCTTTAATGCCGCCACTGACGGGAAATTTTCCAGAATTGTGTTTTGATCAATCTGCGTCACAATGCCCACCGCCGTTA
>JANYGV010000042.1 GCA_025359285.1 Burkholderiales bacterium | reverse complement strand
CAAAATGGATTCGACGTTTCTAAAATTCATCGCTGAACGCAGCGGCGGGCGTTTTGTCGATCTCACCCGCGAGACCTCGGCGAGCGCGGCATCGGCGCTGCTCGCGGCGGTCACGCGTATCACCCAGGTCGAAAGCGAAGGGGCATCGCAGATAGTGCTGTCCGCAACGCATGCGGCGCAGGGTCGCGTGCAGATTGCGGGGCTGCTCCATGATCGCCGAGCCACGCTACACATTGGTTTGCAACACCCTGACGGCAAACGGGAGAGCATTGATGTGCCGGTCCAGGCGGAAGCCAAAAGCGGTCAGCCGGACGATCAAATTATTGAAACTGCCGCGGCAACATGGGCCGAAATGCGGCTTAGCGAGCTAGACGCAGAATACCAATTGAACCGGGCCGAAATACGCAGGCTGGGGCAACGATTTCGCCTCGTCACCCGGGAAACATCCCTCATCATTCTCGATCGTGTGGAGGATTACGCACGGTTTGAAATTGCGCCACCATCAGAATTGCGTGCCGACTATGATCGGGTCTTGATGGCCATGCAGCAACAGCGACGCGCAGCCCGTGGCAGTCATTTGGAAAATATCGTTCGCATGTTTGAGCAAAAAGTCGCGTGGTGGAACCACTCGTTTCCAAAGAATGATCGGTATGTTGAAAGCAAAATAAAGAAAGCGGAGGAATTCGAGCAGGGTGGCGCGGTTAACGGCAATCTGTCTAGCGCGGATGCAGGGGCGCAAGATCGCGTGCGTTCGCCAGCGTCCTCGTTCGAACCTTCGTCAGCAGCGTCACCCGCGTCGCCGAGAATGATGTTGTCGCCCGCAGCGCAGCCGATGACCGCAAAGTCGGCACAAAACGTGGCACAACCGGTTAGCACCATTCGGCTGCAAAAATGGGAGCCAAATGCGCCTTATGCCGATCGGCTGAAACGCGCCAGCACCGCCGATCTTTATCGCGTTTATCTGGACGAAGCGCCCGGTTATCTCGCCAGTACCGCGTTCTACTTGGACGCAGCAGATATATTTTTTGAGCGCGGCTTGAATGATCTGGGCGTGCGCGTGCTGAGCAACCTCGCGGAAATGGATCTGGAAAATCGACACATTTTGCGCATTCTCGGCTATCGCTTGATGCAGGCCGGTCGGTCGGCGCTGGCGATTCCGGTGTTCAAGCGGGTACTGGAATTGAGCCCTGAAGAGCCGCAATCGTATCGCGATCTCGGGCTCGCTTATGCGGCGGATAGACAGCCACAGCTGGCGATTGATGCGCTGTATGACGTGGTGATAAGACCTTGGAATGGCCGCTTTCCAGAAGTGGAATTGATCGCGTTAGCTGAGCTGAATGCCATTATCGCCACAAACAATACCAGCAACACCCCCAATTCAAAATTGGACATCAGCCGCATTGATACCCGCCTCATCAAAAATCTGCCGCTGGATTTGCGCGCGGTGCTGACCTGGGATGCTGACAATACCGACATTGATTTGTGGGTCACCGATCCGAACGGCGAGAAAGCTTTTTATGGCAACCGGATGACCTATCAGGGCGGCCGCATGTCGCTGGATTTTACGGGCGGCTATGGGCCGGAAGAGTTTTCGTTGAAGACTGCAAAGCCCGGCAAATATCGTGTTCAGGCGCAATATTTTGGCGACCGGCGGCAGAACGTTACCGGCGCAACCACCCTGCAAATGCGGCTGACGACCGGCTTTGGCACGCGACAACAACGCGACCAGATCGTGGCCATGCGACTCAAAGACGGCAAGGAAATCATCATGGTGGGCGAGTTTGAAATCAAGTGAAATCTTGAGCGGCGGGTTATCGCCTGATTGCGTTAATTTCAGGCGACCATGCCTTGCCGTGCAATAGTGCAAAGGCGGCGCATGGTTGCATCCGCCGCACTAGTCACATCGTTCACATCAGTCGTAGCGCCGCCGTGTATTAAACTGCGAGGCATGACGCATGAGATGAAAAGTGACGACGATGAGACGCTCATGCAGCGCTACCAACGCGGTGGCGGGAACGAAAGTGCGGAGGCGTTTGATACGCTATACGCCCGACATCGCGGCGGGCTTTATCGTTTTATCTTGCGACAATGCCGTTCTCGCGATGAAGCAGAGGAATTATTTCAGGAAGTGTGGATGAACGTTATCCAATCACGCGAGGTCTATCGGGTAGAAGCAAAATTTCGCACTTGGTTATACACTTTGGCGCATCATCGCGTGATGGATTTTTTTAGACGTCATCAGCGCCGAGATATTGTGCTGGTTGACGGGGCGTTGGTTGACGGCTTTGTCGACGAGGCGTACGTCGCCATCGCCAGCCGCGTGGATGAACCAATCGTGCGCGCCGAGTCACGACAGCAGGGCGATGCGATCCTACGTGAGCTCGACGCGCTGCCGCCACCCCAGCGCGAAGCGTTTTTGCTGTATGAAGAAGGTGGCATGAGCGTTGAAGAAATTGCACACACCACGGGAGTTACTTTCGAGGCCGCTAAAAGCCGTCTTCGATATGCCATCGCGCGATTGCGCGAGCGGCTGAAGGAATATGCATGAGCACGTCAAAATTGAATCATTCGCATAACGATTTGGATCCGTCAGAACAAGCCCATGCGCAGCAAGTCAGAGAGGCATATCGCGCCGCTCTGCAAGAAGAGCCCCGCGCCATGATCGATGATGCTATTCGTGCGGCGTCGCGGCGCGCGGCGGGCGCGGGGGTCGAAGCGGCGGGACCCATGTCGGTCAAGAAGGGTTGGGCCAGCCGGTGGGCTACGCCGCTGGCAGCGGCAGCCACGGTAATGATCACCAGTTCAGTTGTTTTTATGGCGGTGCAGGACCGTCCTGAACTAGCGTCATCCGTTTTGCCTCCAACAGCTTACGTGGTGCTACCTGAACGTTCAAAACCGGTTGTGCCGCCTATCGTCGGGCCCTCTGTAGCCGAGCCGCCTACATCTGCCGAGCTTGCGAACGACCTAATGGATAAAAAAGATAAATTTGATGGGGCCAAGGTAAGTACGCAATCGGGACTAGCTGCGGGCGCGCCTTCATCCAAGCCTGCATCAACACCAGCATCGTCAACGCCAAAATCGCCTCAACCGTCGGTGAGCTTAGCGGCCAAATTATCGGCACCTGAACCGCCGCCTCCGCCCAAGCTGGCAATCGCGTCAGAGGCAGAGATGCGCACAAAATTGCCCGCGCAATCGTTCACTTCAAAAGCCGAAATAGCATCGCCAAATGCGTCCAATCGTGAAGCCCCTTCCGGCGCAGCGGTTCAACTACCTTCTGGCCTACCAACTAGCGCCGCGAGCGAGCAGCCCTTGAGCACCGCGCGTCAACAACGAAGCCGTTCGAGTGCAGCCGGCAGCCTGGATGTGGGTGCGGCAACAAGCGCCGATGGGAAGATATCGAGCGCGGCGATGGCTGACGTCCCAGCGCGCGCGATACCAGCGTCACCCGAGCCAATATCTTCCGCACCAGCACCGCCTGTGCAGTTAGCGCCACCGGTAACGTCAGCGCTGGAGTCTCAGACAATAGTCGCCGCTAAACTGGTAAACAATAACGCTATCGAGTCTGCCGACGTATGGATAACACGCATGCTTCTGCTAAAGCGGCTAGATAAAAATAAAGAGCTCGCAGAGGAAATCTCGCGCTTTCGCAAGCGCTATCCCGACGTGGAACTTCCAAAAGAACTGAACGCAGCGCAGGATTAAATGCGAACGCTGGCGCGGGTCTCGGAACATGAGTGCTCCAGGACGCTCGCCAATGCAAGACGTTCATTTTTCTATTAAGTCGCTTGCAAACTGCTCGGCGCTAATTCACATCCGCCGATGCGCCATTCGCTGTCCGCTTGGCGTTCCATCGTGTAGAGCGCGATGACAACATCGCCGTCGGCGGTTAAAAATTTCACGGGTTGAATCGCGAGGCCGTCGACCATTGCTGCTTCCAGAAATTCGCGCGAGCTGTGCTTGATGAGCGGTGCATAACCGCCGCGAACCATTTCCATAAACTGGCGTGGCGAACCAAAATACTTTCGCGTATCTGCCGTTGCGTAGGAGAACGCTATCGCCGCTTCATCGCGCTCAAACGCGCGCAATTGCAAGGTGATGACGCGTTGAATTTTTTCGCGATCCGCTTTGGTGAGCACGCCTTTTCCGGGCATCTCAGCCACGCCACTTTTCGCTGCCGATGCGAGTGGCTTTACGTCTGATTTTTCTGCCGTAAAAGGAGCTTGGGGTGCCACCTCGGCTGCGGCAACAACGTTTGCGAATGCCGACCAGCCACACGCCAACACAAGCAACGCAACGCTAATATTTGCTAATCGATCTACGCTCATTTGCCACTCCCGATTTATCCTGGCCTGCGCGGATGCAGATAGCGTCCGCATCACGATGCCTTTACCCTTTTACTTTACAACAGCGCAGGAAAAATGTCTCTGGCCGGGGAAGAAATGCTAATCCGCATCGGTCGCAAACCCGTCAGCGCTGCGGCGCGCTCTGGCGGCGGCGCGCTTATCAACGCCCCAAATCTGATGGAAAGTTGCAAACTTTTCGCGCCACGTCAGGCCTTCAGATGATAGCGCCTCCATAAATGCCGCGATACGGCGCGAGATCAACACGGTATATAGCGACAACAGGATAGTGGGAATAAAGACGGCAAAAAATATGATGAATTTCGTTTGCGTCGGCATGTCGCTGTGACTATACAAATTCATGCCAAGGAAGCCGGTGACGATGGTGCCCACCATCCCGCAGGCCGACACCACCGTCAGACGGGTGGTGTTGTCGCTGGTCTTGCGGGCGCGATCAGCATCGAGGTACTCATTAATATCGCGCGCCTCTTCGCGCACTTCTGCATAGAGCGCGTCAGAGCCCAACTGGTGTCCCCAACGCTTGAAAAAATCACTCGGCTGGACCTGATTCGAAATTTCATGAAACCAATATCGATTATTGAACCGCAAAAAAACTTCGAGCGTTTCGCGCACATGGCGTTTGAACACTTTTACGCTTTCGAAATCACGCACCCGCAATCGCTCTACCGCACGCGAAAACCGGTTTGACATCGACAGCAGCGCCGCTTTGTGAAAGTGTGCGATCAGCCCAATCTGAAAAAATTGATGGCGAAATTGGCGATGCAGAGCGTGGCTTTGCAGGCCCGCTTTGGTAATCATCGCGAACGCCAGGCCGCAGAAAAAGAACCGCGTGTCCATGCCGCTGTTGGCGTCTTCCACATCCCAATAGCGGTCGTAACAATTTTCGGTTTCAAAATTCGCCAGAAAACTTTTTGCATAGGGCAAGGTGCTGGAGTCGCCCCATTTCGCGGCAAAGCCCAATCGCACCATGTCGCCGCGCGTCAGCGCACGCGGATCATCAAACGATAAATAGGTCATGATCGGAATGCGCTTATTTTCAAGCTGATAATATTTTATGGCTTTACCAGGACGGTAGGCCGGGATCAGCGGCAACAACAAGTATTCCCAATGCGAAGCAACGGGCGTCTGCCGTTCGCCACGAACCAAATCCAGAAATTTATTTTGGTTCGCATAGTCCGAGGTGGCGAGTGCTGCGCCATTTTTGTCAATAAATTTGACCTCGAACGGACAATGTGCGCCCTGGATAGCATTACCGTCTACGGATGAATCCCAAGCCGGCGGATAAGGACGGCCTAGCCGATCCATCAGCTCAATGGCCGTCTCAAGCGCAATATCTTTGCCCGCGACTTCGATTGCGATGAGCGCGATATCGATGTCGTAAAAAAAATAAAGCCGCAAGCGCATCACGTCCAACATCACCGGCGCGTCATGCTGGTTCAGGCGCACGTGAATTTCATGCACATCGTCGCGCTTAAAGATGTACACCGAGGATTGCGCACCACGCCCCTCATCGCCGACGCCATATAAAAATCGCTGCACATAGGGTAGAAAGTAGACGAACTCTTCGTAGCCAATCAGGCAGGATTCATCATTAATCAGCAGCGGATCTTCAACGTACCGCCACGGCCCGGGATTGCGTTTGAGGTTATCCCAGTACAACAGCTGGCTGCCATTTGCCTCGCGGCGCAGCGCCTGCAACTGCACCGGCCATAGCAGCGTATGGTTAAATTGACGAACAATTTTATTGTCCATGTCTGCTCATCTCCCCGGCCTTTGGTCCCGTCTTTTGCGGTTCGTTTTTATAGCGCCTTACTTAGGCTGAAATTCTCGGTCCTGAAACTGCCACAGCAAAAATGAATAAATATCGGCCAGCTCGGCGTTGCGTTGCGATTTGGTTGATCCTACGCCGTGGCCTGCATCGTAATCCAAACGCAACAGCACGGGTTTAGGATCAGCCAGCGCAGCCGTCGCGGCTTGTAAACGCGCTGACATTTTTGCCGAATGCCACACTTCAACGCGCGGATCATTGACGCCGTGCATCAGCAAGACGGCAGGATAATTAACACCATCCTTGACTTGCTGCACAGAACTCATTTCAAGCAAGCCCTTGAATCCATCCTCGGTCTTAACGCTGCCGAATTCCGGGATATTCGGCGGGCCATTCGGCGTAAATTCCGCACGCAGCGCATCCAGCATCCCGACCGAAGGTACAACCGCCGCAAACAAATCAGGGCGCTCGGTCAACGCGCGGCCTACGGTAATCCCGCCAGCACTTCCGCCTTGAATCGCCAAGAATTGCTTGCCGGTAAATTTACGTTGAATCATGTATTCGCTACAGGCAATGAGGTCTCTCCATGAATTAGGTTTGTTGAGTTTTTGCCCGCCGCGATGCCACTCATCACCAAACTCGCCGCCCCCGCGCACATGGCAGGTCGCGAGAATGCCACCGCGTTCCAGCCATGCCATCGACGTCGGCGAGAAAGTAGGTGACTGGGTGAAGCCGTACGCCCCGTAAGCGCGTATTAGCGCGGGGTTGGTACCATTCAAGGTGGTGGATTTCTTATAGATCAACGATAGCGGCACCTTTGCGCCGTCTTTGGCGGTTACTGTCAAGCGCACCTCAGTAACGCCCTCGAAATCAATTTTGGACCGGGGCTGTAAGCGGGTATCCACCACGTTCCCGCTGCGTGCCTCGATATTCACGTAATGCGGCGATTCGGTCCATCCCTCCAAACGAAGCATGGCACCGGGGCGCTGCGGATCAGTAATCATCTGGCGAATCGCTAAATCAAATGGTAGCCGCACGCGCTCCAGCTTGCCGCCACTAAAATCGCTTTTACTGAAATTCAATCGCTGCAATTGGTCCACTCCGCCCACCAGCTCGCGAATGTAAAGTGCATCCTGCGCCACTGCCATTTCGCTGATTACCGTATCGCCATGCGGCACGATGGTGGTTGCAGCTGCAAAATCGGGTTTGCCTAGATTGGTGCGAACCACCTTAAAACGCGGCGCGTCTTTGTGAGTGAGCAAATACAACGCTCCTGCGTGCGGTGTATAGGCAGTCACGCCGTCCTTAGGCTCAATCGCTTTACGCCACGTAATCGGTCCAGGCAGCTGTGATGCATCGGCTACATACAGACTGATTTCACGCAGATCGCCGTGCTCAATTTTTCCGATCAGATAACGACTATCGGCGGTTAATTCAACGTGTGGAATATCGATATCGGCAAAGGTAACGTTGACGGCGGCACCGGGGCCAAACAAGGCCTCGTCCTGAATCACCGCGCGGCCAAGAACATGGCGGAATGCAACACTTTTCAGATATTGGTTTTTTTCCTCATTCGGCTTTTGCGCCGGCAGGCGGCTGTAAAAAAACGACTTGCTGTCAGGTGCCCACGCGAGCCCTTCCGCGAAGCCAATTCGGTCAATGACCGTGGGGATTTGTTTAGCGCCCACAACATCAATAATTCGCAGCGATGTTTCTTCCGAGCCACCTGCCGCCGCGCCGACGGCCACGTGCATGCCGTTCGGCGACGCACGGTAAAAATCCAGCGCCCAACGTGCCGCGGGCTTGGTGGATTGTGGGTCCGCCACCGAGAGTGATTGCGCGTCGAATAGCAAACGTTCAGCACCGTTATATCCATCGCGCACATAAAGTTTGCGCATCGTTTCACCGGGTGCCAACTTGTAATAAAAAATACGTGGTGATGAATTAGCGGCTGACGAGGCACCCGCAGTCACTTGTACGCCCGAAATCGCCACCCCAGAATCGGCCAGCTCAGCGATACGCGCCGCCAGCTTGGCGCGGCCCGGAATACTATCGAGTACCGCGCGTGCATGTTCGCCCTGCGCGCGCATGTAGGCAACCACTTCAGGATTTTTAACATCCTCCAGATAACGATAGGGGTCAGTTACGGTTTGACCAAAAAACGTTTCTGATACTGGGCGGATCGGGGCCAGCGGCAGGCCGACACGGCGCAGCGGAGACGGTTGAGCGGCAACCGTTTGCGTAGCAATAGTCGACGCAGCGGGTTTTGTATCCGCCGCTGGCACATTGGCGCAGGATTGAAGCAAGGCAGCCATGCATGTTGCTGTAACGACAAGTGCGCAGAGCACTGACACGTGCAATGTTTTGTGGCTTATTTCAAGTACCTGAATCATTTATAAGGCTCCGAAGCGAAAGTCAAAAAACGAATGTTCTGACGCTAATACGTCGCACATAGCGGGCGCAAAACGCGTCGAATCAATAAGCTGAATCGTATGATGCCTAATCAACGTCTGACCACACACAATCGCGCCGAACAACAAAATATTTTGAAGCTACCAGTAGTTTTCGACCAGAATATGTCCCGGCTCGAGCCTTCTGTTCATGCGAAATCCGCGCGATTTCAGCAGCGCGCGCATGCATTCCACCATGTCCGGGTTCCCGCACAACATGAACCGGGAATGCTCATCAATTAACGGCAACCCGGTAGCTTGTTCGAGTTTACCGGACACGATCAGGCTATTAATTCGGCCCGACAGAACATCGAAATCCTTCGCGGCACCCGTCACGGGCTCGCGCGTGAGCGTGGTCACAAATTTGAGCGTGGCGCCACCTGCCCGCGGCGATTGATTCGCCAGAAATGCCAGTTCTTCGGTGTATCCCAAATCACTGCTTTCACGCACCGACAGCACGATCACGATATTTTCAAATTGCTGCCAAAGCGCGTGATCGCGCACCATCGAAATATACGGCGCAAGACCGGTTCCCGTCGCCAGTAACCACAAATCACGTCCATCTTTAAACCGATCTGCGGTCAGAAAACCCTGCGCATGTTTCTCGACCAGCATTGTGTCGCCGATATTCAGCTTCGAGACGCGGCTGGAAAATTCCCCGGTTGGCACTACCACGAGAAAAAACTCCAGAAAGGCCTCATGCGGTGCAGATACGATTGAATAAGCACGCCAGATAATTTCGCCATCTTCTTTTATTAAACCTATGCGCGCGAATTGCCCTGGCACAAAGCTATACGCGGCATCGCGGTTGATGCGCAGCGACATGAGGCCCTCATTCCAGCGATGGATAGAAACGACCGGCTGTTCCGTATATTTTGAAGCCGCACTGGACACCGCGATTGGGGCCGCAGAAGCGGGCTTAACATTATCGACGGCGGCACCGCCGCTGGAATTTTGTGCGCTAGCAGGTGAGACGGAATTTGGCATGGCACATCATCAGATATTGTTGGAGGGGTTGAACAGTGAAGAATAAATAACGAGAAGCGAAAAGTCAGTAAAGATAAACAAAGCGTCTACGAATTAGTAGCACACCGGATATTAAAATTTCAGCCCACATTAAATTGCAGCGCAGCCAGCCGCGCGTAGAGGCCGCCCTCGGCGACCAGCGCCTCGTGCGTCCCTTCGGCAACGACCTTGCCTGCATCAAGCACCACAATGCGATCCGCAGATTTGACGGTTGCGAGTCGATGCGCAATGATCAGCGTGGTGCGGCCCTGCATGAGTTTCTCCATGGCCAATTGCACCATGCGCTCAGACTCGGCATCAAGCGCTGAAGTTGCTTCATCCAGCAACAAGATCGAACGATCGGCCAGAAAGGCGCGCGCAATCGCGATTCGCTGGCGCTGACCGCCAGATAATTTAACGCCGCGTTCGCCCAAATTGGTTTCGAACTTATCTGGCATCGCGTCGATAAATTCCAGCGCATAGGCGGCCTCACAGGCCGCGCGCACCTCAGCATCGGTGGCATCAGTCCGGCCATAGCGCACGTTTTCGGCCACACTGGCAGCAAAGATGACCGGATCTTGAGATACCAGTGCAATTCTTGAACGAACGTCAAGCGGATCGGCAGCACGCAAGTCGACGCCATCAATACTGACGCCGCCTTGCTGCGGATCATAGAAGCGAAGTAATAGCTGAAAAACGGTGGTTTTTCCTGCCCCGCTGGGGCCGACCAGCGCCACAATGTCGCCCGCTGTGACATCAAGCGAAAATGCATCCAATGCCGCGGTATCAGGTCGTGAAGGGTAATGAAATGTCGCCGCGTTGAAGCGGATGTGGCCCAACTTTTCGGGCCCGGTAGATTTCGACATTGCTACCGGCTGAGCGGGCGCAGCAATGTCGGCAGGTGTATTCAGCAGCTCCATCAAGCGCTCGGACGCGCCGGAAGCGCGCATCAACTCACCATAAACTTCAGAAACGGCACCGACCGCATTTGCCACCAGGATCGCGTAAAACACAAATGCAGACAACTGCCCTGCGGTAATTTTGCCGTCGATCACGTCGTGGCCGCCGATCCACAGAATTACCGCCACCGCACCAAATGCCAGCATGATTACCGACGCGATCAGACTCGCGGTATAGCGTGCCTTAGTGGCAGCCGTATCAAAAATATGCTCTACATAGCGTGCAAAATGTTGACGATCAATCGGCTCATGGGCGTAGGCTTGCACGGTGCGGATTTCATGCAGTGACTCATCGATGTAGGAGCTCGCGTCAGCGACCCGATCGGTCGTGTCTTTTGATAGTTTTCTGACTCGTCGCCCCAACAATACGATCGGAGCCAGCACCAGCGGGATACCGCACAACACAAACAAGGTCAGCTTCACGCTGGTGATAAATAACATCACCATTCCACCCATAAAAAGCACCGTGTTGCGCAGCGCAAATGAGAACGCGCTGCCGATAACGCTTTCAACCAAAGTCGTGTCGTTGGTCAAGCGTGAAATAACCTCACCGGTGCGGGTTTTCTCAAAGAAAGCGGGTGAGAGCGTCAAAATATGATCGTAGACGGCACGGCGAATGTCGGCAACGAAGCGCTGCCCCACCCACGTAATCAGGTAGTAGCGAGAAAAAGTCGCGATGCCCAGCACCACCAATAACGCGACGAGCGTGAGCAACGCTTGATCCAGCGTGTCGGCGTTGCCGCTTGAGAACCCCTGATCAATCACATGCTTCAGCCCTTGTCCGATCGCGAGTACCGTCCCCGCCGCGACCAGCAACGCCAACATGGCGAGCGCAAAACGGGCCTTGTAAGGCGCTACAAAGCGAATCAGCGCAGCCAGTTTTTTGATGTCCTTGGCCGAGCGCTTGGGTTCCAGCTTGGGTTCAGGTTTGGGTTCCGATCCTGCGCCTGACTTATCTGTCTTGCGATCTTTTTGGCTCCCGCCGCGAGCGGAGCCGCTATCATCCGCGCTCACCGATGCTGCGCCGGACGGAAGATCGGGGTGCGGCTCAGGTTGCATCCCAGGTTGCACTACAGCTTTCAGGCTTTGGGCGCGGTTGGGCGGATTAGATGTCATATTCATATCACTATTCTACAGGGCGCAGTCATTGCGCAATCGTGGCGATGACGCGGCACAGTGACACACGCCTGATTGAGGCCAGCCATCGAGCAAAAAATTAGCGCACTAATCTTTCGCCGGGCCGTTTTAACAGTGGTCGAGCAACGTTTCCGGAAATCGCAAATATGGCCCGATCCTGCGCTACCGTCGAGCGAATTTCAGAATTAATGCTGCCCGACAGCGCACCTGAACTATTGACAACACTGACGTTGCCGTTGGCGAGCAGCACACCACCCGCCAGCTTGATTTTCTCAAAGTTCAGTACACCATCAGCAAGGCGCAGCTGTCCCTTCAGCTCGGTGAATTTTGATTGCCCGCCGCGCCCGCCGCTTTCAGGCGAGCGCATCGCCTGCACCAGATCCACGTTACTGATAGAACCGTCCGTGACCCTAAATGTGCCTTGGATATTAGGCTTTGCCAAAAGCGCGCCGAACGTGCCCGCTTCCGCCGATGCAGCAAATTCGCCGCCCATGCGACCGGTCAGCGCAACGTCACGGGTGAACACTTCTGCGAGTTGATTGACGCGAATTTTTTGCGCAGTGAAATTAGCCTTGAATTTAGCACTTTCTTTCCAGCTAGCGATGAGCGTACCCACCATTGAACCTTCCAGCAGCTGCGCATCAAATTGCGGGAATATCAGCTCGTTACCCAGCAATGTGCCTTTGGCGGTCAGGCTGGCAACCGGAATAGGCGCGCCGATCGGCAACGTCACACCGCGCCCAGAAAAATCAACCATCCACATTTTGGGCGCAGGCGGGCCCATAACGTTGTCCGCCAACACAGCACCAGACGTCGCACTCGGGGTGACGTCCACGGTCCATTTGCCATCCCGCGTACGCGCACCGGCGCGCGTAATTTCGCCCTGTTTATTAAGCTGAATGTCGGCGTCAATCTGGTCGATAGCAACGCCTGGCAATGCAAGCTTCAAGTTTTTCAGCTTAATCCAGCTGATCTCAATTTCTGATCCGCGATTTTTAGGATCGGCCCACTTCAGCGCGCGCGGCAGCGCTTCGGGTGAAATCGTCGCCTCCTGAAATTCGATGGAATCCACCACAAATTTATCGCCAAACAATGACGCAAAATCGACATAAATGCTAACGTTGCTTCCCTTCGCATCAAGCAATTTGCCGACCGCGATCTGTTCAACTTTCAAATGCGGCGTGGGAAATAATGCAATTCGCAAATTGCTGGCACTCACGTCGTCATGCAGCCAGGCGGACAGCGCTTTTTCGAGGCGAGTACTGAGCTGATTTAGCGGCACCACCTGCAGCGCAGCAAACGCGATCGCGACCAGCGCGATGCTTCCGGTGACAATCCAACGAAGCCAATTGCGTCGCTTTTTAGGCGCGCGTTTTTTGGGTTTGCCTTTTTCGGCGTCCAACCTTTCCTGCTCCGCCAGATCATTCTGGACGCGCAACTCTTTCAGTCGGGCCACTTGCGCGCTTCTCGACATTTCCTCCGCCTCAAAATCCATCCGTGCGCGCTCTTCTGCACGCTGACGAGCGGCACGTTCGGCGGCAATCGTTTCCTGGGCTTCGCGCTCCGCCCGCTCGCGTCTCGCGGTTTGCTCCTCAGCGGCCTTGGATGCAATCTCGCGGCCCTCCGACTCGAGCAGCGCTTTTTTCTCTGCCTCTTCGCGAGCCCGTCGCTCAGATTCCAGCTCAGATTGACTCTTGATGGCGTCTTGCTGGCGCAATTCCTGCTGAATCAGGGTCTGCGCCTGTGCGTTCATTTTTGCTTGCTGCTCCACCAACAGCTTCTTGGCCAAGTCGGCTTCAACGCGCGCGCGCTCCTCTGCTTCCTCGCGTGCACGGGCCTCCAGCCTTGACCTGTTTCTGGCGTCTGTCTCGCGTTGCAATTGCGCCTGCTTTTCAACGCTGCGGCGCGCTTCTTCTTCCGCCTTTAATCGCTCGGTCAACTCGATGGCCTGCTTTGATGCGGCGGCGGCTTGCGCTTCGGCTGTTTTTCGGGCCTCAACATCGACCAGATTTTTTTTCTCCGCTTCGGCTCGCGCCCGCGCTTCGATTTCGCGCTGTGCCTCACGCTGCCATTGCGCCTCGGCTTCGGCCGCGCGGCGGGCCTCCTCTTCGACTTTCAGGCGCGACGCAAATTCACTCGCGGCTTTCGAGGCAGCCTCTGCCTGCACTTCGGCCATTTTGCGCGCCTCAATTTCAGCACGATTTTTCTCGTCCGCAATGGTTGCGATACGCGCTTCCATTTCTGCACGAATACGAATTTCCTGTTCCGCCAACATTAGCCTCGCATCAGCCTCGGCCCGCTCTGTCGCCTGCGCTGAGGCACGCGAGAGCGTTTTGCGCTCTTCGTCCAGCCTGAGCTCCAGCATGCGCCGCGCTTCGTTTTGCGCCTCTTCCAACACGGCTGCTTCGACCTCGCTGCGGGCACTTTCGTTAATGTCGGAGCGCAGCATCAGCTCCATTTCCTCGCGCACGGTCGCCTCAATTTCCGCCTTCAGTTGCTGGCGCAAATCGCGTTGTGCGGTTTCGAATTCTGCCGCCTGATGTTTGGCCGCCGCCTCCGTCTGCATACGGGCCGCGGCGAGTGCTTTGGCTTCTGATTCCGCCGCGATGCGCGCCCGGCCCAACGCCTGAGCTTCGGCCTCTGCCTGTGCGCGTGCGGCGGACAATGCGCGCTGCTGTTCTGATTCTCGCTCGATTTGTTCACGCGTCAAGCGGGCGCGCGTATCGGCCAGAGAATCGCGCTGTTGTTTTTCTTCAACGAGCTTGGTTTCCAGCGCCTGCCTGGCGATTTCAGCAGCAGCCTGCGCGCGTTTAGCTTCTTCCATGGCGCGCAATTCCGCCTCTTTCCGAGCGCGCGTTTCGACTTCAAGCCGGGCATAAAGTTCTGCTTCGCGTTCAGCGCGTGCACGCGCCTCAGCTTGCGCTTTTTGCACCTCAAGCTGGCGCGCCCGCTGAATTTCGCCCTGCACGCGCAGCGTCTCTGCCTGCATGCGCTCACCTTCAGCTTTTGCTTGCGCACGCGCCTCACTCAATTGGTTGGCATTTACGACTGGCGTTTGCGGCGTCTGCGGTGCTGCATGCTCAACTTGGTTGGCCAAGCTGGATGAACGCTGAAAAGGCGACGGGCCAAAACTAGCGCTGACCGGACCCGCCTTGCTGGCAGGGGTAAAGTCAAAATCATCATCGCCGCCAAAATCGGTGAGCGGAATTTCAACTTTGATTTCAAAAATTTTGGTGAAACTGTCGCGCTGGAGTTGCGCAAGCGCTTTACCTACCGCCAATACCGGCATTTCTGCTTTTACCGCCAACTGCGCTACGGTAGACTTCCCGTCGATGGCCTTTAAAACCCGCGTTAATTCTCGCGATAGTGACTGCGTTCGCTGATTAACCTGCGTGACGCCTTTGGCAGTTTTAGTGAATACGGTGTTCGAATCCATCGCGTGGCTCTCAACGTAAGGATTGATGTTGTCGTCGCGCCCTCCACTCATCGTTATTTAAAACGCAAGCGACGCGACATCTTTTTTGGCACGATGTTGAGTGCCGAGGTTTACCATTTAAACCATTGTGATTACAGTTTGTTCTAACACTTTGTTTTTCAACGCTTCTATGTTCTCACGAATTTCAGTTTCACGCGATTAAAACTCTCTGGTTTGGCCGCGATTCAGCCGTAGTTCGACCGCGGTTGAGTTCTACGCCGTCAAAATCCAGTTCAACGAACAGTCAACGAAACCGGGTTGCATTCGTTGTTTCAGTACCCAAAGTGCTCAAGCAGCGCAGAACGGCAACACAGGACCGGAACACAGAACCGATTGAAAAATCTAACTCGGACAATATCGGAGATGCTGGCTCGCCAGCCCCGCCACTAGAGGAAAAAGTTATGAGTAGCACAGTCAGCCAGCCAGTTTCTCGATCTGCGTTCAAGTCTTTCGTCGGGTTTGCATCGTCCCTCAGCGCCGGCGCCATCTTGGCAGTGATCGCGAGCGCTATATTCACCACTTCTGCCTTGTCGGCCTCTGCCGAGCCGCCCAACCGTGTGGGCCGCGTTAGTTTGACAGAGGGGAATGTGTCGTTTTACATGGATCGAAGCGAGGGCTGGAAACCAGCGCGAATTAATTATCCCGTTACCAGCGAGAATTCCGTCTGGACCGAGGCTGCCTCGCGCGCTGAAGTTCGGATTGGCTCATCGGCATTACGTCTCGATGATAATTCGATTCTTGATTTTATCCGCATCACCGACGATCAAACCCAGGCTTATTTACAGCGCGGCACCGTCAATATCCGCACCCGCAGCGACCGGGATCAAAACACGCTCAGCGTAGAAACAGGCGAGGGCCGCTTTGTCGTCGAAAGCAATGGTCGTTACGCGATCAACGCGTCATCAGATGGGCAACAGAGCCGTATTTCGGTGTATTCAGGCCGTGCAAGATTTGAAAGCGCTACTGGCGGCGGCAATAGTGAAAATGTCATTACGGTGGATCGTGGCCGTACCTTGGTGGTGTTTACCGACAATGCTGGCGCCAACTACGCTAGTGCCAATAGACGCAGCACCAACTTTCGATTTGAAACCGCCGCGGAATCAAATTTTGATCGCTGGGCCGATGCCCGTGACCGCGCATGGGATCAAACCCACACCCGCTACGCCAGCTCAGAAGTCATTTCGCCGTATATGACCGGTTATGAAGATCTGGACACCTATGGTGACTGGATCGACAGCGGAGAATATGGTCGAATTTGGGCGCCTCGCAATGTCTCGTCCAGCTGGGCACCATATCGGGACGGTTCATGGTCATATGTAAATCCTTGGGGTTGGACATGGGTAGACGATGCGCCGTGGGGCTTTGCGCCGTTCCATTACGGGCGCTGGGTCACCATTAACTCGCGCTGGTGCTGGTGGCCGGGGCAATACAATCGTCGCCCTGCCTATGCGCCCGCTTTGGTGGCCTGGTATGGTCGCCCTGGCTTGAGCGTGAATGTGAGCGTTGGCTCGTCGGTGGGCTGGTTCCCGCTGGCGCCGCGTGAATACTATGTACCGCGCTACACCAACAACGCCACTTATATTCGCAATGTCAATTACGTGACCAATAACGTCACGGTAAATAACTACAACCCTCCAGCGCGTTATCAAAACCAAGTACCTGGCGCGACATTTGTAAATCAGAACATTTTTGCGCAATCTAAACCGATTGCCGTGAATGCAATCCGCGCCACGCCTTCCATGACGGCAAACTACGTTCCACAACAGGTGGTAGACGTGCCTCGTCCCGTCATGCAGGGCCAGCCTGTAATAGGCGGCGCGCCGATGCAGGGTGCGCAGGGTGCGCAAGGTGCCAAGCCCGGCGGGCCAAATTCGGTATGGTCAGCGGGCCGCAATAACGTGGTGGCACCTATCTACGCCGCGCAGCCACAATCCCAGGGCCAGGGTCAGGGTCAGGGTCAAGGCCAGGGTCAAGGTCAGGGCCAAGGTCAGGGCCAAGGTCAGGGCCAGCCGGGTCAACTACTGCCGGGGCAAGCGCAAAACCAGATTCCGGGGCGCGGCGGTTCGGGTGTCGCTATTGCCGGTGCGGCTGCGGCGGGCGTGGCCGTCGGTGCGGTCGGTGCAGCGGCGATCAGCAACAACAATACGCGGCCTTCCGTACAGCAATCTACTAACTTGCCGCCGCCTGTGCCGGTAACCGTTCCTTCGCCCGCAGCGCCCCGCGCTGTTGGTGCGCCAAACGCGCCCTCCGCTAACGTGCCAATGCCACCCGCCATCGCGCCACCGCAACCTGCGTATGTGCAGGGCGCCAAACCCACCGCAGCCGGTAGCGTTGATCTGAATTCGCAACCGCGCGTCCGGCAAAATCGCGGGGCAGAATCGGGTGACGTAAACGCAAACGCAAACATCAACGCAAACGCAAATCGTCGCAATAAGCCGCAGCCAGAGTTTGAGCCGCAAGGGATGGCCCGTAACCCAGGGCAAGAACGCCAGGAGCGCGCAGCCGCACGAGCCCAGCAACCCGTAGTGCAGCAACCTCAAGGGCAACAGCAGGCACAACCGCAAGCACAGCCCCAGGTTCAGCGTGCGCAACCGCAGGGGCAAGGACAAGGACAAGGGCAAGGACAAGGGCAAGGACAACAGCAGCCGCCTCAAGCACGCGCCGAAAAACAGCAGCATAACGAGAAACCACAGCACGCTGAGAAGCCGCAAAACGCGCCGCGAGTGGAAGGTCAAGGCAAACCTGGTCAGAAGGATTAAGTCGGGATTAAGACTCTGGTTTAACCATCTGCGACCGCGTCACATTTCCAGAGGATCGCCAGTTGCCTGCCCGGAGACACAATATCAGCGCGGATCTTGAAGCGCTATGCCTGAAGAGGCCCTATTGACGGGCATCTTCAGGCGCTATCATTGCGAAGGCGCGTCCTGCTTGGGCCTTGGGTTTTGACTCTAAAGCGTTAAGCCCTAAATCTCAAGCCCTGAGCCTGAAGCCTGAAGCTTTGACTCCTGGCGGCAGCAATGCAGAAAAAACTCAACGCCTATTTTTTGGCATGTTCCCAATACGGCGGATCGCAGAAGGTTTTTTTCATGAAGTCGATGAATACCCGTACTTTGGCGGGCAAAAATTTTCGATCAGGATAAACCGCAAAAATATCATTACCCGGGGCGGCGAACTTGGGGAGCACTTCAACCAAGCGCCCGCGTTCGATTTCCTCGGACACTTCCCACGCACTGCGCCACGCAAGACCTTGGCCGGCAATGGCCCAGCGAGTCAGCACTTCACCATCGTTACATTGCAGCTTGCCGCCCACTTTTACAGACACATTTTTGCCGACGACGTTGTTGTCAGATTTGCTATTTTTGCTATCACTTTTTGCGTCATTCTTGGTTTCGCTCGGCTCGCGGAACGTCCATGAATCTGCCAATCCCGCTTCGGTTGCGGTGACCAGACAATAGTGTTTCGCCAAGTCAGCCAACACCAAGGGTTTGCCGCTGCGTTTGATATAATCAGGCGATGCCACCACCACCCGATGATTGCGAGCCAACTTGCTGGCAATAAGATCCGCATTTTTCAAATCAGCAATTCGAACCGCCAAATCGACACGCTCGTTTTTGAGATCCACCAGACGCTCTGACAATAACAGCGTTACGCTCAAATTCGGGTGCGCGGCGGTAAATGCGGGCAGGTGCGGCGCGATGTGCTTACGGCCAAACGCCGTTGGCGCGGACACAATCAAGCGCCCGGTAGCGCTCTTCGCGCCGACCGACAGTGATTCTTCGGCGGCACGCAATTCATTCATAATATTGCGTACGTCTTCAAAAAACGCCGAACCCTCGGGCGTTAACGTGATTTTCCGCGTCGAGCGCTTGAAAAGCTTCACGCCCAACTGCTCTTCGAGCTGGTCAATCCGTCGACCCACCATCGCCGGCGTCACGCCTTCCGAGCGCGCGACAGAAGACAAACTCTCGGATTTAGCGACGTCTAAAAACGTCTGTAATGCTTTAAAACGATCCATTTCTGCCCCTAGATTTTACTTATCCCATTAAGTAATTTGCGGTATGAGATGCTTTTGTTTTACTCATTATTATAATAATTTCAGTATCGTAATACACTCAAGTCCAGCGTGCAGAAAATTTTGAGAATCGAATGCTATTTACATTAGGAAAAATATGAACGTTGTTAAAAATCCACTGCACGATAAATTACCGCCCGGGTTTGCGATTCATGCCGATATCAGCCCTGCCTTTGCTGAGATTTTGACGCCTGCTGCGCTGACGTTTTTTGTAAGTTTGGCGCGCAAATTTGAATCCACACGACAAACCTTACTCGCTAAACGTGACGCGCGTCAAAAAGAATTCGATGCGGGCGTCTTGCCAGACTTTTTGCCGGACACCAAAAATATTCGAGATGGTCAGTGGGTTGTGGCGTCAGTGCCTGCTGACATCCAGGATCGCCGCGTCGAAATTACCGGCCCCACGGATCGAAAAATGGTCATTAACGCGCTCAATTGCGGGGCCAATACCTTCATGGCCGATTTTGAGGACGCCAATTGCCCAACCTGGCACAACATGATCGATGGACAAATAAATCTGCGCGATGCGAATTTGCGCACGATCACGCTGGAGCAAAACGGCAAGTCATACAAACTCAATGACAAACCCGCCGCGTTGTTCCCCCGCCCGCGAGGATGGCATCTGGATGAGAAGCACGTCACGCTGGACGGCAAGCCTGTTTCCGGCGCGATGTTCGATTTCGCCCTGTATTTTTTCCATAACGTCAACACATTGCTCGCGCGTGGCAGCGGCGTGTATCTGTATTTGCCGAAAATGGAATCGCATCTTGAGGCGCGTTTGTGGAACGATATTTTTGTGACAGCGCAAAGCGAACTTGGCGTGCCGCAAGGCTCAATCAAGGGCACGGTGTTGATTGAAACCATTGTTGCCGCGTTCGAGATGGACGAGATTTTGTATGAGCTGCGCGAGCACAGTGCAGGCTTAAATATTGGTCGATGGGATTATATTTTTTCCGCGATCAAAAAATTCCGTCTCAACAAAGATTTCTGCCTCGCCGATCGCGCGCAGGTGAACATGCTGGCCCCATTTCTACGCGCCTATGCGCTGACGCTGGTGAAAACTTGCCACAAGCGCCAGGCTTTTGCGATGGGCGGCATGGCGGCACAGATTCCGATTAAAAATGATCCCGCTGCCAACGACGCTGCGTTTGAAAAGGTGCGCCTGGACAAATTGCGCGAAGTGACCGATGGCTGCGACGGCACATGGGTGGCGCATCCCGGCTTGGTCGCCGTGGCGAAAGCTGTATTTGATGAGCACATGCCAACGCCCAATCAGATTCACAAACAACGTGACGACATCCATTACACCGCGAAGGACTTGCTCGATTTCCGCCCCGAAGCACCGATCACCGAAGTTGGCGTGCGCAACAATATTCAAGTCGGTATTCAGTACGTCGGCTCATGGCTGGGCGGCAATGGCTGCGTACCGATTTTCAATTTGATGGAAGACGCCGCCACCGCAGAAATTTCGCGCAGCCAAGTGTGGCAATGGATTCGCTCACCCAAAGGTGTGCTTGATGATGGACGCAAAGTGACGAAAGAAATGGTGCATATTTTGATCGCTGATGAGCTGACCAAAACGCCAGAAATCGCTGGCGAAGCCGCCTATGCGGCGGGCAGATATGTGGAGGGTGCCGCCATGTTTGAACAGCTCGTCATGGATGACCATTACGAAGAGTTTCTTACGCTGCCGGCTTATCGGGCGATCGCGTAAGACGTTCGCATATAGCTGGCGTTTTTCAGTATCGACAGTATTGGAAGCGACTTGGCAGCAATAAAAAAGCCCCGCGTTGACGCGGGGCTTTTTACGATTAGCAATATTTAATCATCAGTCGATAACGTGTGACGCCGGCTGACAATAAAAACCGCTACTTCAGCCGACCTAAACATCAACACATCAATTAAAGAATTTGGATACGCTTTGCAGGGTGCGGTATACGCCCCACCCAATGGGAATACCCACCGCGGCCCAAGCGAGGGCGACCAAAATAGCAGGTGTGGTGCCACCCGCTCCCGGCCCGGCACCGACCTCGGACGC
>JANYGV010000026.1 GCA_025359285.1 Burkholderiales bacterium | reverse complement strand
CCTCGCGTCCGCCGCGCCCAGCAGCGGAATCGACATTCCCGAGCCAAGCAATGCGCGCTATCCCGGCACATTAAAACTCAACGTGGATGTCACGGATACCGAGCGCAAAATTCATAAGGCGCGGCTGTCTATTCCAGTGGCGCCCGGCCCGCTGACGCTGCTGTTTCCGCAATGGCTGCCTGGCAATCACTCCCCAACGGGCAATATCGCTGCGTTAAGCGGCCTGGTGATTAAATCTGGCGGAGCGGGTGGCGCAACGCTTGCCTGGACGCGCGATACGATTCAGGTGTTTGCGTTTCATCTGACCGTGCCTGCCGGCGTGACCCAGATTGACGCGGAATACCAATACCTCACCGCCGTCTCGCCTGCGCAGGGCCGCGTGCTGGTGACGCCGGATATCGTCAACGTGCAATGGAATTCGGTGCTGCTTTATCCGGCGGGCTATCGCGCGGACGGCATCATGGTCGAGGCCACGATGACGCATCCTGCGGGCTGGCAATATGCGACCGCACTGGAATTGAAAAATGCGGCTATGGATAACAAAACCAACAAAGCCGAATTTGCCGCCGTGAGCTTAAATGAGTTAGTTGATTCGCCCGTATACGTGGGCCGCTATGTGAAGCGATACGAGCTTGATCCGAATAGCAAAACGCCGGTGCGCTTCAATGTTTTCGCGGACAATGCTGAAAGCCTTGACGGCACGCCAGAACAGCTTGAGCCGCATCGCAATATGGTTAAACAAACCTATAAAGTTTTTGGTGCAGGACCGTACAAACATTACGATTTTTTGATTGCTGCCAGCGAAAATTTCGGCGGGTCGGGCGGATTGGAGCATCGCCAATCCACCGAGATCGGTGTCGGCGCTGGCTACTTCAGCAAATACAAGGATTCCGCGCCGATGCGCGGGGTGGTGCCGCATGAATATGTGCATGCTTGGGACGGTAAATTCCGCCGTCCGGCCGATTTGAATACGCGCAATTTCAATGAGCCGATGCAGGATTCGCTGCTGTGGGTTTACGAAGGTCAAACCACCTATTGGACTGACATTATCGCCGCACGCTCAGGCCTGCATTCGCCGGTTGAGGCCCGCGAAGCGTTGGCTCGCACCGCCGCTTCAATGCTGCAACGTGCGGGCCGCGCCTGGCGCAATCTGCAAGACACAACTAACGATCCCATCATGACGGCGCGCGGGCAAGACAAATCGTGGTCGAGCTGGCAGCGCGGCGGCGATTACTATCCTGAGGCGCTGTTGTTATGGCTGGATGCAGATTTTAAAATCCGTGAACTGACGGGCGAAAAGCGCTCGCTTGATGATTTTGCCCGAGCATTTTTTGCCGTCCCGGCAGATAATTTTGCCACTCGCCCGTACACGTTTGAAGACGTCGTCGCGACGCTCAATGGCGTAGCCGCTTACGATTGGAAAACATTTTTACGCGCTCGGCTCGACAGCACGCGCGACACAAATCCGCTCGACACGCTGGGCCGCAGCGGCTGGAAAGTGGTTTATACCGATAAGCCTAATATCTTTGGCGAAGCCGCCAATAAAACCCGCGGAAATGCGGATTTCGAGCATTCGCTGGGCCTTATCATCGACAAGAAAGACGTGATCAGCAACGTCGAATGGGGCAGCCCAGCGTTTGATGCGCGCATCGCGATTGGTGCCACCCTGCTCGCCGTGAATGGCCGCGCCTACAAAGCGGAGCACCTTAACAACGCACTCATCGCCGCCAAAACCAGCAAGAAACCGATTGAGCTTTTAATCAAAAGCGACGATATTTATCGCACCGTCTTGATCAACTATTTCGATGGCATTCGCCATCCGCATCTCGAGCGGGTCGAAGGCAGCAAAGACCGGCTGGGCGCAGTGTTTGCGCCGTTGTATCGTGCCGCTATCGGTTC
This sequence comes from Burkholderiales bacterium, assembly GCA_025359285.1. Classification (GTDB taxonomy): domain Bacteria; phylum Pseudomonadota; class Gammaproteobacteria; order Burkholderiales; family Usitatibacteraceae; genus UKL13-2. The sequence continues at coordinate 387 of JANYGV010000026.1, read as the reverse complement.
AATAGTCATTCCTTATTTGATGCCCTGAATTTATTCGCAGAAAGCAACTCACGGTAAATTCAGGGTGGCGATGATTTAATATTTTTTGCGCTTCCTACAGATAAACCCCAGCATTCGCGGTCGTCTTCAGCCATATTCCTGTCGAACGGCAAGCCAGGCGGGCACTTTCTAGTTTTAAAATTGTAAAAAAGTCATCAATCACGCGCCTGCGTTTTTAACAGAACTGTCATAAAACCAAACGGGCAATGGTGGCATCATTGCGAATCGACGATACTGTCTCGACTCTCGCTCAAGCTAATGGAACCAACTATGAACCTTGCTCACGCTTTCCGCTTTTTCCAGTACACCGCTTCCTCTATTTTTATCGCACTGCTTGCCGCGACAGCC
>JANYGV010000300.1 GCA_025359285.1 Burkholderiales bacterium | reverse complement strand
CGCCTCACCAAGGCGCGGGCGCGCGCTCCGCTGGCCGAGGTGGTTTCCACGTCGCGCGGAACGGTGCTACCGCTCACGGCAGGTTTGGTTAAAACAGGGCGGTCAGGTTTTTTAGTCATAGCCGCTATTGTAAAGCGCTATTGATTCGGGATGAGGGGTCAGCAATAGAGTTTAAAAATAGTTTTTGCATAATTGATCGTAAACTTCATCACTTCGGCGCTTCATCGCTTCGGCGCTTCATCGCTTTCGTATTCGCGCCGGGCTTGCCGCACTAACTTAATACTTACGCTCAAAATTAACGTTCAACATTCCAGAAAATCTATGAAACATCATTTTTATGCAGGATTATCGACCGGTGGCTTTCATCGTGTGCATTACACCGAATGGGGCGACGCGGCCAACCCGCGCGTGCTTATTTGTGCGCATGGACTGACCCGCTGTGGACGTGATTTTGACACGTTGGCCGCGGCACTTTCGACCCATTATCGAGTGATCTGCCCGGACGTGGCCGGGCGTGGCGAAAGCGATTGGCTCGTCCATAAAACGGATTACAACTACCCGCAATATTTGAACGATATGTCAGCGCTGATTGCCCGCACTGGCGCGGCCGAGGTGCATTGGGTGGGCACGTCAATGGGCGGGATTATGGGCATGTTGCTGGCGGCGCAACCTAATTCGCCGCTCACTCGACTGGTAGTCAATGATGTCGGCACCTTACTGCCCAAATCTGCGCTGGAGCGAATTAATCAATATGTTGGCAAATCGCCAGCCTTCGCAGATATTGACGCAGCGGTAAAGGCGGTGCGCGCGGTAAGCCCGTTTGGACCGCTCAGCGACGATGAATGGCGCACCTTGACGCTGCCGCTCATAAAACCAACCGACGACGGCAAATGGATATTTCGCTATGATCCTGGCATCGGTGACGCATTTCGTGCGGCGCCGATTGTCGATATCGATCTTTCACCGTTTTGGAACGCGATCAAATGTCCAGTGTTGTTGACGCGAGGTGCGGAGTCTGATCTGCTGCTTAAATCCACGTTTGACCAGATGTGCAGCAAGCCCGATGTGCGCGGAATTGAATTTGCGCAGGTGGGGCATGCGCCGATGTTTCAGACCAGCGATCAGGTGAAGGTAGTCAGTGATTTTTTATTGCAAAGTCTGCGGTAGTCGACTTGGCTTAAGAAATATTAATTATTTTTAAACCCTATATTTGGCGTGCCTTACCAGCCATTTTTGCTTCAAGAGGCACTCTGTTGCTGGGTCTAGGTTTTAGGTTTTAGAATTGTGTTGTCCATTTAGTTGTCATTCAGTTGTCTTTAGACTGTTACGCATCGTCCTTACGATAACGGTTGGGATTGCGTAAATTGCTTTAGGAAACGCGAATATATGTATCACGGCGAACGATTCAACGGTTACTCCCATCTCGCAGGTGCGCTGCTGGCGTTCGGCGGCGCGGCGGCGCTCATTGTCTACGGCGCGCTTTATGGCGACGTCTGGAAAATCGTCAGCTTCGCGATTTATGGCGGCACGCTGATTTTATTGTTCAGTGTCTCGACGCTGTATCACAGCACGCGCGGCAAGGCCAAAAACATATTTCAAAAACTCGATCACAGCGCGATCTATTTATTGATCGCGGGCACTTATACGCCATTCACATTGGTCACCTTAAGCGGCGGCTGGGGCTGGTCGTTGTTTGGCGTGGTCTGGGGCTTGGCCGTGATCGGCATTGTTCAAGAGTTATGGACCGCGAAAGGGCAGCGGGTGCCCTCATTGGTGATTTACATCGTAATGGGCTGGATTGCGGTGGTTGGCGTGGTGCCGATGATTAAGGCGCTGACCTGGCCGGGCTTTTTGTGGGTGGCGTTGGGTGGCGTGGTGTACACGGCAGGCACGGTGTTCTATTTTTTTGATGAAAAATTCAAGCACTGGCACGGTATATGGCATTTATTTGTGCTCGGCGGCGCGGCTATCCACTATTTTGCAATTTTTAAATATGTGGCCGTACCCTGATTGAGGCATTACGCCCACCCTGCTGTATTGAGTAACATGTCCGTTTTGTCTGCTGTATGTTTAATTGTATTTGAAGGGCATGACTGGGCGTATCGTGATCTGCAATGTGGTGAGTAAAAGGTGCCTCTCGTGCCGTCGTCAAAGATCAAAATTTAATCGCTGAATTCTTTAAAAGGGAGTGTCATGAATTTAATAGAACGCGCAAAAAATATCTGCTTATCACCCAAAACCGAATGGGATGTAATCAGTGCAGAAAGCACCGAGACACAGGCGTTGATGCTCGGTTATGTGGCTCCGTTGGCGGCTATTGGTGCGGTCGCTGGGTTTGTGGGTAATTCGATTATTGGCCATTCCAATTTTCTGATCGGCAATTACCGTATGCCGATATTTGCAGGTTTGGGAATTGCCGTGCTGACGTTTGTGATGGCGTTTGTGGCAGTTTTTGTGCTATCGCTGATTATTAACGCACTGGCGCCGACATTCGGCGGCGAGAAAAACTCGGCGCAGGCGCTTAAGGTGGCGGTTTATTCGTACACACCGGCCTGGATTGTCGGTATTTTTCAGCTTATCCCGGGGCTGGGTATTTTGACGGTACTCGGTTTGTATGCCTTGTATTTGCTTTATCTGGGCCTGCCAAAGCTCATGAAAAGCCCGGAAGACAAGGCGGTCGGCTACACCGCGGTGGTGGTGATTTGCGGCATTGTGCTGGCGATCGTAATCGGCGTATTGACGACCTGTATTAGCGGTGCAGGGATGTTGGCGTCGGGCGCGTTGGGCGGTATCAACAGTCGTTCGTCGGGCTCGAATATCGTGGTCGATAAAGATAGCCCGCTCGGTAAATTGCAGGATTTCGGCAAATCCATGGAAGCAGCCGGCAAAAAAATGGAAACCGCTGAGAAAAGCGGCGACCAAGCGGCGCAAATGGCCGCCGCCACCGGTGCTCTGGGCGCGTTGCTCGGCGGCGGAAAAAACGTTGAAGCGATTGGGGTTGATCAGTTGAAAACGTTTATCCCGGACACGCTGGCGGGCCTCGCGAAAAAAAGTAGCAAAGCCGAAAAAAATGGCATGGCTGGTTTGATGGTGTCCAAAGCAGAGGCTACCTACGGCGATGATTCTGGCAAGAGTATCGAGTTAGAGTTATCTGACACCGGTGGCGCCAGTGGCCTGATGGGCTTGGCAGCGTCCATGAACGTGCAGGGCGAAAAAGAAGATGAGTATGGTTCTGAAAAAACATCCAAGGTGAATGGCCGAATGATTACTGAAAAAGTGTCTAAAAACGGCGGCAGCAACGAATACAGCGTCGTGGTTGGCGGCCGTTTCGTGGTGAGTGCCAAAGGGCGTGGCTTAAGTATTGGAGACGTTCGAAATGCCGTGACCACCATGGATCTGGCTAAGCTGGAGGGCATGAAAGATGCCGGCGTCACCGCCGCCAAATAAGCCGAAACCGGGCTTGATTCAGGCTTAAAAGCAGAATCAAGGCGAAGCAATCATGGGCCGCCCATCATTTCGATGAGGGCGGCAGACGCCATTGCCGGTAAACTATAGGTTATGAAACCTACTATTGTTATTGTTGGCCGACCCAATGTCGGGAAATCCATGCTTTTTAACCGCCTGACCAAGACGCGTGATGCGCTGGTGGCGGACCTGCCAGGCCTCACCCGTGATCGCCATTATGGCCACGGCAAAGGCGCATCGCGGCCCTATTTGGTGGTGGATACCGGCGGCTTTGAGCCGGTGGTTACCGAGGGCATCCTGCACGAAATGGCCAAGCAGACCTTGCAGGCCGTCGCCGAGGCAGATGCGATCATTTTTGTGGTCGATGGTCGTCAGGGGCTGACGCCGCAGGACAAAATTATTGCAGAACGCTTGCGCCGCGATGCCCAAGGACGCGGCATTCCGCTGATCATCACGGTAAATAAAGCCGAAGGCATGAACGAAGATGTGGTCGTTGCCGAATTCCATGAGCTTGGCCTGGGCCTGCCGGTCGCGATTTCGGCGGCGCACGGAGAGGGCGTTCGTCAATTGATTGAAGACGTGCTGGTGCATTTTCCTGAAGCGGAGGAAACCACCGATGAATCTACCCCTAAAATTGCGATTGTCGGACGGCCTAACGTCGGTAAATCAACGCTGGTAAATCGGCTAGTGGGCGAAGAGCGCGTCATCGCGTTTGACGAGCCCGGTACTACGAGGGATTCAATCTATATTCCGCTTAATTTTCACGGCAAGGACTACACCTTGATCGACACGGCCGGTATTCGCCGCAAGGGAAAGGTGTTTGAGGCGGTTGAAAAATTCTCCGTGATCAAAACCTTGCAGGCGATCGAAGATGCTCACGTGGTGGTGCTGCTGCTTGACGCGCGCCAGGAAGTGTCTGATCAGGACGCGCATATTGCAGGTTTCATATTGGAATCAGGTCGTGCTGTGGTGGTCGGTATCAATAAATGGGACAACCTCGACGATTACACCCGCGAGCGCACCAAATCTGACTTTGACCGCAAGCTGCATTTTCTCGACTTCGCCCGCATGCACACGGTCTCAGCCAAGGATGGCATGGGCATGGCACCGTTGTTTCAGTCAATCGATGAGGCGTTTGCGGCAGCGATGGCCAAGCTGTCGACGCCCAAGCTGACGCGCGCCATGATGGCGGCAACGGCCGCTCATCAGCCGCCCATGAATGGCCTGCATCGCCCTAAATTGCGTTATGCACATCAGGGCGGACACAATCCGCCGGTGGTGGTGATTCATGGATCGGGTTTGGACGGCGTGGCTGACAGCTACGTGCGATATTTGGAAAACTCTTTCCGCACTGCGTTCAAACTTCGGGGCACACCGCTCAGGGTGCAACTAAACAGCGCGCACAATCCGTATGCCGATAAAAAACCGCAGGTATTGACCGCAAGCCAGGAAAATCAGCGTCGTCGCGGCAGAATCCGTATGAAGCGTAAATACGCTTGATGACGATCCCCAAGCGCTTGAAAACGGCGGCTAAGGCCCTAAATTAGTACATATACAGCTTGATGCTCCGAAGCTCTATCGTATAAGCATCTTGTGTGCCGCCACAAATACTTTATGGGTCAAGGCGGTTATTGGAACTTGGTTGTTTTTTACTTGTCTGTATATTGCAAACGCACATTTTTATAAATTACGTTAAAGTTGAAGCATATTGTTTCATTTCGTCAGCCATCACTTTTTAATCGCTGATTTTTATCTGAAATACAACCTGAAGCTGGAGAATAAAAACATGAGTGCAAAAGGGCAACTATTACAAGACCCGTTCCTGAATATTTTGCGTAAGGAACACGTCCCTGTCTCA
>JANYGV010000297.1 GCA_025359285.1 Burkholderiales bacterium | reverse complement strand
ATTCATCGGATCTGCCTGCCGTATTCGACATGCGCACATCGAATGTCACGAGCTTCGCGCCATTATCAAAGCGGCCTTTGATAATGCGTTTCGCCGCATGAATCGCGCCCTGATGGGCTTCGTAAAAATTGGTGCCGAAATTGAGAATATATTTACTGCGCTCAAAATCCGCACTCTCCCAATCGGTCTCGCCGAGCGATACATAATTCGCGGCGCGCTTATTCGATGAGCAAATCGCACGATGATTAAATAGCGACGGCGATCCAATCGCGTTCAGAAACCGATTCATTTCCTCGGCCAATCGCGAGCGGCCAATATGAATCGCGACTTCTTCCGGCTTGCCTTCATCAACGGCTTTGCGAATGCGCGATGAGATTTCGGTATACGCCTCATCCCACGAAATGCGCTGCCATTTGCCCTCGCCGCGTTTACCAACACGCTTTAAGGGATACAACAAACGTTCGGGGTAGTTGTTAATCGTCGGCCCTGATTGGCCTTTTGCGCACAGCGATTTTCCGTTATTGGGATCTTCCGGGTTACCGGAAACTTTGACCAATTTACCGTCAATCACATAGCCTTGAATGCCGCACACGGTGGAGCAATTCAGGCATACGCCTTTTTTGATGATGGCTTTGCTGTAATCATTTTTGAGTCGGCCCTTGCCATTCGGGCGGCGCACGGATTTGCGTTGGCCGTAAACATCTTTTTTTGAATTCCAGAAAAATGCATTCGCATCCTCACTAGTAAGCAAAATAGTTTCGCCAAGGGCTAATGTGGATAGCGCGGCTAATCCTTGTTTCAGAAAAACGCGACGATTGTCAGTGGTTGAATCACTCATGCCACACCGCCTTTCTTTTTAGTGCCAGGTGCGGCCATCGTGTAGTTTTTAGCCGTTTCCACTTTTGCCCACATCACCCGTTTTTTCTTCGGGAACTCCGGCTGCAATTGCGTCCAGGTTTCAATTTCGTAGCTGTAAGGATCGTGCACGCGACCCTTGGGAATTTTGGCTTCCATCGCGACTTCATGGCCACGATAGGAAACGCTTGGCTTGGTTTTTTCTTCCGGTTTTAGCACCTTGGTTTCGGCGCCATAGCGCTTCATAAATAGGGAGTAGGGCGATTTTGGATCGTTCGCATCACCAAAATGAAACACATCGGCGGGACAGGTTTCAACGCACGCGGGATCCATGTTGTAGGCCAGCCGATGCGAACAGAAATCGCATTTATCGGCCACATCATTTTCATCGCAGCCAATCGCGCCGTAAGGGCAGGCCGCTTCGCATCTACCTTCGTGGTCGCATTTGTCGGGATCAATTTTAATAATGCCATCTTCAGACTTGAAGATCGCTTTGGTCGGGCAGGCTTTTAAGCAGGGTGCATCTTCACACTGCATGCACAGCGTGGGCAAAAATGATCGACGAGTCTTAGGGAATTTGCCCGTATCCCAGTAATAAACTTTGGTGCGGAATCGTGCCAAAGGCACATTATTTTCAACCTTGCACGCGACTGAGCATGCATGACAACCAATACAGCGCTCTACGTCCAGCGCCATTTTCCAGCGGGGCGTAACACCAGTAGCACCATTAGCAGCTGCCATGTTTGCCTCCTGCTAGCGTGGCGTTTTTACAAGCGCCGTTGGCGGTTGCGACAGCACGAATAATTCTTTTAGTACGTGAAGAGCTTAGGATCAACATGGAGTCCCCGGTGGTTTTTACTATAGATTCATCAGCATTTGATGATGAAGGAAAATGCGATTGGCTTCAAGTGGTTCGATGTGGGACTATCCGATTAATTGTACTGCGGTGGCCTGATGCGCCTCCCCTCCCGCCTTCGGGGTAGGCTCAGTGTGGTCAAGTTTTGACTAATCCGCATTGATAAATCGAAAGCGAGCGCTAGCGGCCTTCTTTAAGCATTTATGCTTGTAAAGCCGCGCTAAATGGGGGTTTTGAGTTTAGCGCCCAAGGTCTACTTTCAACTCGCCGTGAAGTATCAAGCCATCCAACCACATATAAAAAACGTCAGCCCGAAACACTCGCGTGTTTTGGGCGAAAATCACGCTCTGTTAAAAAGAAACCTAAATATGCAAACATCTGATCAACCTATCTTAAGAGACATCGTGCTAATTGGCGGCGGGCATAGCCATGTCGGCGTGCTTAAAAGTTTTGGCATGAAGCCGATTCCCGGCGTGCGCTTAACCATCATCTGCACCGATATGCACACCCCCTATTCGGGGATGCTGCCGGGCTACGTGGCCGGCCATTATGAATACGATGACGTGCACATTGATTTGAGCCGCCTCGCTGTGTTCGCCGGTGCGCGCTTGTATCGCGACGAAGTTATCGGTCTTGATCGAACCCATCACAAAGTGCTCTGCCGCAATCGCCCGCCGGTGCCCTACGACCTGCTCTCGATCAACATCGGCTCCACCCCGCAGCTAGCCCAGGTGCCGGGTGCGTCTGAATATGCGGTGGCGGTGAAACCGATCCAGCGGTTCAATGATCGCTGGTTAGCACTGCTTCATCGCGTGCAGCATCACCCCGGAAAATTAACCATTGCGGTAGTGGGGGCGGGGGCGGGCGGCGTCGAATTATTATTGGCAATGCAATTTCGCTTGCGCAACGAGCTGCAAAAACTTCAGCGTGATCCAGATGATTTGATATTTCATCTCTTCACCAGCGGTGCCGATATTTTGCCAACGCATAACCCAAGCGTGCGCCATCGTTTCGAAAAAGTCCTAACCGAGCGCGGGGTGGTGGTGCATCGCGATGCGGGCGTTACAGAAGTGTTTGCGGGTTGTCTGCAAACCGCGCAGGGCAAGAAATTTGCTGCCGATGAAATTGTGTGGGTCACCAGCGCAGGCGGCGCGCCGTGGTTGCGTGATACCGGCTTGGCGCTCGATGCGAACGGGTTTATTAACGTCACCGATACGCTGCAAAGCGTGACCGATGCGTCTATTTTTGCGGCGGGTGACATCGCCAACATGATTAATTTCAATCTGGAAAAAGCGGGTGTATTTGCTGTGCGACAAGGCCCACCCTTAACCGAGAATTTGCGCCGCGCGGTAGAAGGCACGCCGCTTCGCCCCTATCATCCGCAGCACACTTGGCTGGCCCTGATTAGTACCGGCGACAAATACGCGGTCGCATCACGCGGCGTGATCGGCTTTGCGGGCAAATCGGTATGGCGCTGGAAAGACTGGATCGACCGCCGCTTCATGCGCAAATTTCAAGACCTCACGCCAATGGATCCTAATGCGAAGCCTTCAAGCGCAGTCACGGCCAATTCGGTGAAGCTAAGCCAAGAAGAATCGCTGCAAGCGATTTCCGCAGTCGCCATGCGCTGCGGCGGCTGTGGCGCCAAAGTGGGTGCCACGGTGCTGTCACGCGCGTTGAGCAATCTGCACCCGGTGGATCGTGATGACGTGATCATCGGCCTGAAAGATCCTGACGATGCCGCCGTGGTGCGCGTGCCTGCGGGCAAGGCGATGGTGCATTCGGTTGATTTCTTTCGCTCATTTATTGATGATCCGTATATTTTCGGAAAAGTCGCCGCTAATCATGCGCTAGGCGATATCTGGGCGATGGGTGCCGAGGCACAATCGGCCACTGCCATCGCCACCGTGCCGTCGGGCCTCGAAGCCAAGGTGGAAGACGTGTTGTTTCAAATGATGACCGGTGCGCTAGAGGTATTAAACGAAGCCAATTGCGCGTTGGTTGGCGGGCACACGGGAGAAGGCAAGGAGTTAGCGCTCGGCTTCGCGGTGAACGGCTTGATTGACGATGATCCCGCCAAAATCCT
>JANYGV010000356.1 GCA_025359285.1 Burkholderiales bacterium | reverse complement strand
TGCTTAACTTTCTAACGCCGTTTTACCCGACCGCAGGCCGCGATAATAACTTTGACGTCCTCCGCCTATTCGCAGCGAGCCTAGTGATTTTTTCCCATAGCTGGTCCTTGATCGGCGCGTCAGACGATCCAATTGTAATTTGGTCAAATCAGTCGCTGCACGGCGGTGGGTTGGGCGTATGGATATTTTTTTTCATCAGCGGCTATTTGGTCAGCGAAAGTTTTCAAATGCGAGGGCTGGTCGGGTTTATCGAATCCCGCTTTTTACGAATTTACCCTGCGTTTTTGGTAAGCCTGATATTTGGTGTGGTCATCGGCGCGTTCGTCACCACGTTGCCAATCGGCACGTATATCGCTGATGAGCAAACTTGGTCCTATGTTTATCGTAGTCTGTTGACGGATATTCAATTTGTGCTGCCGGGCGTATTCGCTAAATTACCGTTTGCAAACGGTATTAACGGTTCGTTGTGGACGATCCCGATTGAAATAATGATGTATGCAGGCGTAATTATCGCGGGTGTATGCAAAATATTGAATCGGCCTACGCTCTCGTTACTGGTGATAGCGAGCGTGATGACGGCGTTTGTCATTGAACCGAACTGGGTGCTGCTTATTCCCCGCGTCACGCAGATTTACGTGTTGCCTGCGATACTTTGCTTCGCTTTCGGTATGATTTTTTACACCAACAAAGCGCACATTCCGTTGCATGGCTTATACGTGTTGTCCATTATCGGATTGATAATCTTTACACGCCACACCAAACCACCCGGCAATATATGGGTGTGTTTTGCCATTGCCTACACCACCGCATGGTTTGCGTTCCATCCGTGGTTGCGCGTGAAAATTCCACCGCGGATAGGCGATATTTCATACGGGCTGTATGTTTACGCTTTTCCGATTCAACAAACCATCATTTATAACTATGCCGACGCTGGGCCATGGGCAATATTTGCGATTTCGCTTCCCATCACCGCGTTAGTGGCGTGGATTTCGTGGCACTTAATTGAAAAGCGTGCATTAGCCCTGAAGGGCAGGCTATTTTTTCTAAGAGGGAGAAAATTTTCCTAGCGTGTCCTAATTTAAACTACTAAAAAGTGGCGGCTACCCGCAGCGCACATCATACTTTCGCCGCAACTTAATTTTCACAAAAGCAGAAAAAATTACAACACATCATGGCTGACATGATATTGAGCATCCTGCTTTTTTATCTAAGCCAGTTATCCATTTGAATCAGCAAGCATGCACCGCAACTGGCAAGACGCCATAGAAGTACTTCGCGGCGTCGCGGCAATTAGCGTGATGCTATTTCACTGCATTGGCCTATTGCCTTGGGACGTTTCGGGCACGCCGTTCGCGATTTTTCGCGTAGGCTGGATTGGTGTTGACCTATTTTTTGTTATCAGCGGATATGTGATAGCCGCTTCCGTTATCCGACAAAAAGATCAACCCGATTACACAGCCTATTTTTGGCGCGCGCGGCTCGCTCGAATACTGCCTTTGTACTACCTTACGAGCGCTGTTTTTTTTGTTAGCAGTCAGCTCAGCGGTGCTGGATAAAGATGCGCTTCTGCAAATACTTTCCCACCTACTTTTGGTTCATAACTTTTTTCAGAATACTGCATTCAGCATTAACGGAGTTACATGGTCGCTGAGCGTAGAGCTTCAGTTTTACGTGCTGGCTTTTTTCATCGCGCCGCTGATAATACGCGCCAACCTCACCTTCCTAATCAGAGGATATCTTGCAATATTGAGCGGTGTACTGACTTACCGTTTTGCATGTTGGTATTGGCTCAGCAAAACAGGCGCGTTCGACGCTGCGTTCATCCATCTTTTCTCGCAAGTGCCCGCGCTTATTGATAGCTTTGCGCTCGGTGGTTTGGTCTGTATGCTCAACCTCCCTCGCCTGAACCGCGCACAGACCGTTCTGCTTGTATTCTTGGCATCCAGCCTTTTGCTGGCGACCTATTTTATCTATGACGAGAATGCGTCGCGCTTTTGGATCTCGCTGCCGATGACTGTTTTGTTCCGCAGTTTGGTCGCCGCATTTGCTGGTGTAGCGTTATCGCTGGCGATGTCGATTCGCACGTCGCTTTTGTGGCGTCCAATGCTGGAGCTGGGAAAGATAAGCTACAGCATTTATATCTGGCATCTTATCGTGTTGTATCTGGTTCAACGTTATTCGCCGTTCAAAGGGATCGCTGCCGTGCTCACTATCATCGCGTTTACCATTGTGCTAGCTAAACTGAGCTACTTGCTTCTAGAGATGCCGCTAATGCGCTGGGCTCACAACGCGGGGCGAACACTCTAATTTGTAAAAAAAATGCTTTAGGTGCTTTAGCTGCAATTTGTTAAAATTGGGTGATAAACATTTGTGGTCACTCACGACGTTATTAATTTTGCGGTGGAATTGAAAATTCTTCCAGCAAGCTCGCACTTATTGTCGCCTACAATCTAGTTTTATTGCGCCTGTAAGCAAGTTGTGACTAACCCAATACATAAAAGTAACATCACATTGCGTCAAGTAAATCGTAACGGCTCCCTAATTTTGTTGTTAGTAGTGCTATCCGCATGCGCTGCAATTCACCTGTACGCCATCGGCGGTGATTTTCTCAGTGACGATTTTGCGCATGTATTGTGGATTGCCGAGGCAGAAAGCAAAGGCGAACTGCTTGATTGGTTGGTGAGCCGCCTTTATCTGCCACTCGATTCTGGCAACTATGCTTATCGCCCAGTCGTCTTTGCCTCTTATGCGCTTGATTGGATTATTTACGGCACCCAGGCCGCAGGTTGGCATCTGACCAACTTTTTCATTCACCTCATCAACGGCGCACTGATATTTTTGCTCGCACGGCGCTTGGCCGAACGCGCTGGAATTATTGGCTCGCGTTTTGCAGCCGTTGCGACATCAACGTTATTTCTGGCTATCCCGTTCGCGGGTGAAACTACTTTCTGGCCGGTAGGCCGCTTCGATCTTTTGGCGTGCATGTTCTCGCTCGGTTTTCTACTTCTCCTGGTGGGCAATCATCTGCAGCTAAGCGGACAACGCACAGCGGGATCGCTCGTATGCCTTCTGCTCGCGCTATTATCGAAAGAAAGCGCTATGCCCATGCTTGCCGTTGGTTTTGCGTTGATATTTGCGTTGAATTTTGCGGATCAGTATTCTAAAAATCAAACTATCGGCGCAACACTCATTGCTGCCATCCAAAATTCACTCTCTTTTTACTGGCCCGTCATTGTTTTGGCAGTTGTCTATTTCGCCTGGCGTAATTTTTTGTTTAATTCGCCCTGGAAGGTTTACCCGGATTCGCGCTTCCCTGTAAGTTTTGGTGAATTTACTGCGCGTGTCGCCGTGTTGAGGCAAGTATTTATTTATCCTTACGGGCAGCATGCATTTTTGTGGTGGGGCTTGATTGCAATCGGTGTTGCGTTTTGGCTTGCCGGATTACGCGCCGCGATCAAGCGAGCAACGTTTCTGAACGCCATACTTACCATCACCTTGTTTGGCTGCGCTCTCGTTTATCTATTGGCACCTGCCATTTCGTTTCCCATCGCTTCAAACAATGGTGAAGGCATCCGCAATCTCTATTTTCCTTGGGCGATGTTTAGCCTTGCGACAGGGTTTGCAATTGCGCATCACCAAGTGCGCATTGTATTGCTTTGCGGATTGCTGGTGATCGCGTTCTGGGGCCAGTGGCGGCTGGTCTCGCTATGGCAAGGTGGTGCCGCCGAAATGTTGCGGGTGACAAAGGCCATTCCTGTACTCGCCAGCGAAATCGCCGATTCGCGATACGCGCTGCTGTTGCTTCCTGATTATTTGACTGTTGTGCCATTTGTGCGCAACGCACAAGGAAGCGTGGTGATGCCGCCCCGACAAACGGTGTCGTATTTACAAAAAATGGCGGCAATGTCGCCGCTTCAGTTTGCTGAATGGGAAAATCATTTTTCCGACAATACAATTGGGCGAGTGAAGGGCGCAAATGTGGCGTTTGATCGCGCCAATTTTTTCGGTGTTTACTGTTGGCTGCCGCTGGAAGGCCGCTTTCAGCTGCTTAATGCCAAACCGCGCGTTGGCGACGCCGAGACTTGGCAAGTGGAAACCATGAAGGAAGCAACAGAAAAAAAATGTCTCCTTTGAAGGTCGTTATCAAATAATCTGAAGATGAAAAAAGAATTTCTTTTTTACGCAGTGGTAAGCGCATTGGCGTTAGCCGTTGATGTCACCATACTTTATCTTGCCACTGTACGTCTCGCGATGCCCGGTTATCTGGCAGCTGCACTCGCCTATGCTGTTGGTTTGGCCGTGCATTATGTGTTGTCGGTACGCTATGTGTTTGCGTATCGGCGCATGGCTTTTCAGCGGCGCACTGAAATAATGGTTTACGCGCTCACCGGGTTCGTCGGAATACTGTTGAGTGCCGCGATTGTGTACGCGGGTGACTCGCTTGGCCAGCCACTTGCCATGTCGAAGTTGGCGGCGATTTCGGTATCGTTCGTTGCTGTGTTCATGATTCGAAAGGCTACTTTGTTTTCAGCGGATAAAAACGCTGCGAAAGAAGCGGCGTGAGCAAGCGAGAAGTACTCATCATTGGTGCAGGCCCGGCCGGGCTCACGGCCGCGCTGGAGCTGGTGCGAGCCGGTTTCAAGCCAATCGTCATCGACGCGGACAGTCAGGTCGGCGGTATTTCCAAGACGATTAATTTCGAAGGCAATCGGATGGATCTAGGCGGACATCGCTTTTTTTCCAAATCCGATTGGGTCATGGATTGGTGGCAACAAATACTGCCTGTGGAGACGGAGGAATCGACCAAACAAACAGCGAATCTTGCCTATCAAGGACAACAGCGCCCATTCATGCCCAATCGTTACGCGCAATCGTCTGACGGTGATCGCGTTATGCTCATCCGCTCTAGACTCTCGCGTATTTATTACCTGCGCCGGTTTTTTGATTATCCGGTCAAGCTGAACGCCAATACCATTCGCAATCTGGGCCTTTCGCGCATGGCAAAAATCGGCGTGAGCTATGCTGCGGCACGCATGGCACCGATCAAATTCGAGCAGACGCTGGAAGATTTTTTGATTAACCGTTTCGGACGCGAGCTTTTTCAAACATTTTTTAAGGATTACACAGAAAAAGTGTGGGGTGTGCCGTGTTCAGATATTTCTGCTGAGTGGGGCGCACAGCGCATCAAGGGGCTCTCGATCACGAAAGCGTTATTGCATGCCGCACGTCAGGTGTTGGGCAGTGGCAGCGCCGGATCCAAGGCTGTTGAGACCAGCCTGATTGAACAATTCATGTATCCGAAACTGGGCCCGGGTCAGCTATGGGAAGTTGTTGCTGAAATGGTGGAAAAAGGAGGTGGTCAAGTATTCCTGAATCAGCGTGCAATGCGCATCCACCGCGATGAATTTCGTATCACTGGCATTGATGCGCTCGATACAATTTCAGGCAATGTAAGGCGCATCAATTGCACCAACCTTATCTCGACAATTCCAGTAAAAGAGCTAATGGAAAATATGCAACCGGCCGCACCATCGGCACTGCTGTCAATTGCGCGCGCGCTGCCATACCGCGATTTCATAACGGTCGGTTTATTGGTGCCAAGAATGTTTCCACCGGCGGGGACGAAGGTCGATTCGGCAGTTGGTATGCCCGCCGATAATTGGATTTACATTCAGGAGCCCGATGTAAAATTGGGCCGCCTGCAAATCTTTAATAATTGGAGTCCGGCGATGGTGAAGGATCATCCCAAGATTTTTTTAGGGCTCGAATATTTCTGTACTGAAGGAGATGAGCTTTGGAACATGCCGAAAGATTGCCTGTTGTCTTTCGCCGCAAATGAACTCGAAAAAATTGGTCTCATCAAAGCAAGTGAGGTAGAAAGCGGCACCGTTATCAAAGTGCCCAAAGCCTACCCCGCATACTTCGGCGCTTATGACCGAATGCCTGAACTGCGCACCTATTTTTCGCAATTTTCAAATCTGTTTTTAGTCGGCAGAAATGGCATGCATCGCTACAATAATCAGGATCATTCTATGGTCAGTGCAAAGTTGGCGGTCGAATGCATCGTTGATCCGGCCATGAATCGTGGTGCAATATGGGACGTAAATGTTGAACAGGATTATCAGGAAGAAAAATAAGGCGCATTCAATTTTCGTCGATGTGAAATCTTCTATTTCGCCCCACGAATCTTCGTAAAATCCGCCTCTTGCGGTAGCGATGTATTGATCGCATCCGCCAGCCCGACCGGATCATCGGTACCAATCAAAAATTGCTTGCCATTACGCAGCCCAACGATCACAGCACCCCGACCCGACACGCTGTAGAGCCAGCCGCGGGTGGTGACACGAATGCCCCAGCC
>JANYGV010000291.1 GCA_025359285.1 Burkholderiales bacterium | reverse complement strand
TATTTGGGCAACAACGAGGGGTGATACTGGATCGTGCCGCGCTTGGGAATATTCACAAATTCCTGCGGCGCAAATTGCAGCACATAGGCCATGATGCCAATATCGACGTCGAGGGCGCGCAGCGTGTTGTGCGCATCAACGTCTTTCAAATTCGGAAACTGAAACACGCGCAGATTTTTTTCCTGCGCCGCAACCCGCAACACATCCGGGCGCGAACCTTCTTTTTCCGGTGCACAAAATACCCCGGCGACTTCATCGCCGCGTGCGAGAAAAGCGTCGAGTACTGCTTTGCCGAAATCTTGTTGTCCGATAATGGCTATTTTCATATTGTTGCTTCCTTGATTTGATGCATACGGTGATTATCAATACCCGCGCTAGGCTTGCCGTTCAGAGCACTTCTGCTCCAGAAAGCCCGCCCCGATTAGGGTTTACTATTTTTTAGGGGGTGCGGTGAATGCGCCCGCCTCTTTCATCGCGCTCACTCGCTCATCGTCGTAGCGGAGTACATTCTTCAACACATCATCATTGTGTTCACCTAAAAACGGTGCGCGCTCGATTTTGGCGGGAGAGGCGGACAGCTTGATCGGCATACCCACGTTCCACCATTTGCCGCGCTTTTCGTCCTCCAGCTCGACATACATTTCGCGACCACGAATATGTTCGTCGTTTGCCAAATCGGTGGTGGACATAATCGGGCCGCAGGGCACATCCATCGGATTTAGGATCGCCATGAATTCACGCTTGGTGTGATTGACGGCAAACTTCGCAATCAGTGCCCACATTTCCTGCTGATTTTTACGACGCTCACCAATCGTGGCGAACTTTGCATCGGTGACTAAATCCGGCAAGCCCAGTGCAGGCCCAATTAAATTCGCGAGATTTACCCACACCGCTTCCTGAACGACAACATAAATATAATCATTCGGCCCATGCGGTTTGCAGTGAATGGCGTTACCCAATTGTCCACCGCCTGAGTCATTTCCGGCGCGCGGCACATCGCCCATGCCAATCGCCGTCGGCACTGAATATTCGCCCAACGTTTGACGAGTCAAGCGCTGATGGTCGCGCCATTTAACGCGGCACAAATTCATCACGCCGTCCATCATCGCGACCTCGACATACTGGCCCTCACCGGTGCGCGTAGCCTGATGAAGTGCGGCCAACAGCCCGATGGCGAGATGCAGGCCCGTACCCGAATCACCGATCTGCGCGCCTGTTACAAACGGCGCACCGTCGAGCGTGCCGGTGGTGCTCATAGCACCGCCCATTGCCTGCGCGACGTTCTCGTATGCCTTGAATTCTGCGTACGGCCCGGTCGAGCCAAATCCCTTGATCGAGCCCATCACAATTTTAGGATTAATCGCATGAATTTTGTCCCACGTAAAGCCCAGACGATCCAGCACACCAGGCCCAAAATTTTCCATCACGATATCGCATTCTTTCAGCAAATCAACAAACACTTCTTTGCCCTGCGGCGATTTCATGTTGACCGTAATTGAGCGCTTGTTGCAATTGAGCATCGTGAAATAAAGCGAATCCGCACCCGGAACATCGCGCAATTGACCGCGTGTGGCGTCACCCTGCGGCGGCTCGAATTTGATGACGTCCGCCCCCATCCATGCCAGCAACTGCGAGCAAGTGGGGCCGGCTTGCACATGCGTCATGTCCAAAATTCTTACGCCTTTTAGTGCTTCCATAATGTTTCCATATTGAGGTTGGGGTTGCGCTTTATGCCTGGCTACGATTTCTTCGCGACCGACGGATTCAAGCTGGTAATGCGCCCACTTTCCGTACCCGCAGTTTCGTCGATGATAGCGTTAATGAGCGTTGGCTTTCTCGTGCGAATCGCGGCTTCCATCGCGGCGCGTAGCTCAGCGGGTGTGGTCGCTTTGACGCCAACACCACCGAAAGCTTCCATCAGCATTTCGTAGCGTGCGCCTTTCACAAACACCGTCGGCGCGACATCAGCACCGCCGGTGGGATTCACATCGGTGCCGCGATAGACGCCATTGTTATTCATCACCACCACACACACGGGCAGATTGTAGCGGCAGATGGTCTCGACTTCCATGCCGGAAAAGCCAAACGCCGAATCGCCTTCAATGGCGATCACATTCTGTTCTGTTTCCACCGCCGCCGCCACAGCGAAACCCATGCCGATGCCCATGATGCCCCACGTACCCACATCCAGGCGTTTACGCGGCTTGTACATATCGACAATGCTGCGAGTGAAATCAAGTGTGTTCGCGCCCTCGTTGACCAGCATCGCATCGGGATTGGCTTTGATGATATCGCGCACCACATTCAACGCGCTGTGGAAATTCATCGGCGATGGATCTTTGGCAAGCATCTCCGCCATCTTCGCGAGATTTTTGTTTTTGCGCTCGGTAATTGCGTTAAGCCATGCTGCGTCCGGCTTACGCCACGTTGCATCAATACCTTCTAAAAGTGCGGCAACACACGAACCAATATCGCCCACCACCGGCGCATCAATACGCACATTACTATCCATTTCCGTCGGTGAGATATCGATTTGGATGTAGGCTTGCCCACCCCAGTCTTTATGCGTTTTGCCGCCCCAGGTTTTGCCCTTGCCGTGGGATAGCAGCCAATTCAATCGGGCCCCAATCAACAGCACCACATCAGCTTCCGGCAGTACGAATGAACGCGCCGCCGCCGCCGATTGGGGATGGGTATCGGGCAGAATGCCCTTCGCCATCGACATCGGCAGATAAGGAATGCCGGTCTTCTCAATGAGTTCGCGCAGTACCGCATCGGCCTGGGCGTAGGCGGCACCTTTGCCCAGCAAAATGAGCGGACGTTTGGCGCTTTTCAAGAGATCAAGCGCTCGGCTTACTGCATCAGGAGCGGGGATTTGGCGAGGGGCGGCATCGACGACTTTAATCAGCGATTGACGGCCCGTCTCGGCATCCAACGTTTGCGCAAATAATTTTGCCGGTAAATCCAAATACACCCCACCGGGGCGCCCCGACACTGCCGCGCGAATCGCGCGCGCCACGCCGATACCAATGTCTTCAGCATTGAGCACCCGAAACGCGGCCTTGCACAACGGTTTTGCAATGGCCAATTGATCCATTTCTTCGTAGTCGCCTTGCTGCAAATCCACAATCTCGCGCTCACTTGATCCCGAAATCAAAATCATCGGAAAGCAATTGGTGGTGGCATTGGTCAGCGCGGTCAAACCGTTCAAAAATCCGGGTGCGGAAACGGTTAAGCACACGCCGGGCTTTTGCGTGATAAATCCGGCAATCGCGGCAGCGTTACCGGCATTTTGCTCATGGCGAAACGAAATGACGCGAATACCTTCGGCCTGCGCCATGCGCGTGAGATCGGTAATGGGAATACCAGGTAGACCATAAATCGTGTTGAGCCCGTTGAGCTTTAAGGCATCAATGACCAAATGGAAACCATCGGTCGTGCTGGGAGGTGCTGCATCAGTTGTCATGCCGAATGCCTCGCGCTATGGAGTTCAAATTTGTCGCCTGAAATTGGGAGGGTAGATTAGTGATGGGAGATACAGTTAAGAGGACAGATGGACGTGAAAGCGGCCGGGTTTGTTCAACACAATTGCAGGGCAGCCAGCACTGGTAACAGGCCGCAACGACCATTGATTTACATCAATGTTGTAGCAATTTTTGTATCTAATGGCGTCTACCAAACTCACGTTATATACAGTATCAACATGATAAAAATGGCGCTATGCTAATGCCTTGATTCGAGTCAATGCCGCCGGGTGTTTTCACGTTGAATTTGACTCATCTCAATTGCGGCTCCGTTATTTACACGCATCTTGCAGGCATCCCGTAGGCCTCTCAAAGGTATCAATATGACCCTTCTTATTAGCCATCCGCAACGCGATTCATTTCGACTCGCACTTGCCCGCAATATCGTACTGCGCACATTGAAGCCAAGAACCTTTCAGGACTTAGAAAAGCTTCTGATCATTGTCGATTATAAAAAAGGTGAGCTCTTGATGGGTCAGGGTGATCACGATATGGAACAGTATTTTGTCTTGGAGGGCGCGTTAAAGCGGGTTGTCGCCAATCAGGAAGGTAAAGAAATTATTCTTCGCTTTTCAGTCGAAGATGATATGGATACGAGCTACGCGGCATGGCGATTGCGAACGCCAGCGCCCTACTCGATTCGCGCCGTCACAAAATCACGGGTCGCCAAATTACCGATGGAAGCGTGGGTGGAATTTCTGGAGCGCCACCCTTCAGTAAAAAGCGATTTTGAATACGAAGTAATGCATTTAATGTCGGAAGTCATGGCGCACACCATCACATTGCATTTGCTGGATGCTGCTGGCCGCCTGCAACGTTTTTTACGCAAACATCCAAGTTTGTATGGGCGCATTCCCATGAAAGAATTGGCCACACATCTTAATTTATCGGCAGAAACGTTGTCGCGGATGAAACAAAAAACCAAAATGGCGGACGCGAAACTTCGCTAAACATTTATCGTTAATCACCAATTGTCCACCGCTGATTAGCTCGCCACACCCCGGATTTTGCCGACCAGTGCACGTACCGGCGTCCAGAACAACATTGCCAGCGCCAGCACCGTGATGCTGCCCACCAGCCCGTTTGAGAAAAACGTGGTGACATCTCCCCCAGAGCCCAGCATGGCCTGACGGAACGCATCCTCTGCGCGATCACCCAGCACCAGCGCTAACACCATTGGTGCCAGCGGATAATCCAGCTTCTTGAACACATAGCCCATCACGCCGAACACCAGCATCAACCACACGTCAAACATTGAGCTGTGCACCGTGTAAGCCCCAATTGCACAAATCACCAGAATGACTGGGGCGACGATGGAAAACGGCACCCGCAAAATTGCTGCAAATAGCGGCACAGTGGTCAGCACCACAATCAGACCCACAATATTGCCCAGATACATGGACGCGATCAAACCCCATACAAAATCTTTCTGCTCGGTAAATAACAGCGGGCCGGGCTGCAAGCCCCACACCAGCAAACCACCCAACAACACCGCTGCGGTCGGCGAGCCCGGAATACCCAGCGTCAGCATAGGCAACAATGCAGCCGTGCCCGCGGCATGCGCCGCTACTTCAGGCGCTATCACACCTTCAAGCTCGCCGTTACCGAAATTTTTACCATTGGGCGACATGTTTTTCGCCACACCGTAGCCCATGAATGAAGCCGGCGTCGCACCACCCGGCGTGATCCCCATCCAGCAGCCGATCGCCGATGAACGGATCATTGTTTTCCAGTATTTCGGCAATTGCTTCCAGGTCTCGATCACGATTTTCGCGTTGATCTTGCCTTCAGTGCCCTTGAACGCCAGTCCCTCTTCGAGCGTCAGTAAAATTTCGCCAATACCAAACAAGCCAATCACGGCAATCAGAAAATCAAAGCCTTTCAAGAGCTCCATGTGACCAAATGTGAGGCGCAATTGACCGGTGACGGTATCTAGCCCGACGGCGGCGAGCGCAAAGCCCAGCATCATCGAGCAAATGGTTTTAAACGGCGGTGCCTTGGTCATCCCCACAAAGCTGCAAAAAGTCAGCAAATACACCGCAAAAAATTCTTTCGGTCCAAATTTCAGAGCGAACTTGGCCACCGTGGGGGCCAAAAAGGTAATCATTAGAACGGCTACCAGCGCACCGATAAAAGACGATGTAAAGGCCGCGGTAAGCGCCTCGCCCGCTCGCCCTCGTTGTGCCATCGGATAACCATCGAAGGTGGTCGCCACCGACCACGGCTCGCCGGGAATGTTGAATAAAATCGATGTAATTGCGCCGCCAAATAATGCGCCCCAGTAAATGCAGGAAAGCATAATGATGGCTGACGTGGGATTCATGGTGAACGTTAGCGGCAGCAGAATCGCGACCCCATTCGCGCCACCCAGTCCCGGCAAAACGCCAATCAACACCCCCAAAATAACGCCGACAAACATGAGACCCAAATTGTAGGGCGTCAGCGCTACAGAAAAGCCGTGCATCAGTGAGGTAATTTCATCCATGATTCGTCTTTAACGCTTTCCGGTGAGTGGTTCAGCAGCGCTTTCAAGCGCACATTTAATTCAGAACGATCGCTGCAATAACAATCCAGCAATTCAATCATGTTGGCCTGTAATAAGCGTCAAGTGCCGCGCCTGCCCGCTTAGGCAAAGCGGCGTTCCATGCAATTAAAGCCAAAAGCCGCCCCGACTAGTTAAGGCCGAGAGCCGCCTCGAGGGGGCCTTTGGGAAGCGGTACTTTGAACCATATTTCAAACATCAGGAAAAACACCACCACGACGCTAATGCTGACCGTCAGTGTCATCAACCATTTGTATTTTCCGAGCCACACCATAAAAGCGGCAATAAAAATTACCGATGGCACGTACATGCCCAAGCCCGGTATTGGCCCGACGCCGTCAATGAGCAGCACATAAAAAATAGTCGGCAGCAGAACTGAAAACACCATTTTGAGCGCTGAGACACTGACAAATGATGGCGCTTTAATATCTTTGCCGAGAAACGCACGGACGGCATTCACGATCGCTGCCGCGCATAAAATGGTACCAATATAGAAAGGGAAATATCCCGCTTCGGGGCCATCAGAACCCCATTTAGCGCCAAGCCGCGTGCTATCCCACATCACCACTGCACCCAGCACAAAAAACATGACAGCGACGACGAAATCCATGACCTTTGTCGATACTGCTGATTTTTCCAGCGGCTCGTTTTCTGACTGACTCATGACTAAATTGCTCCTCCGAAATTTTTGTTTAAATAGCGTTTATATTTTAGGTGCGAACAACACTCAAATGCTATTCCCTGATTGTGATGCGTTCGGTACATTAAAAACATTGATCTAAACCAAATCATGCGCATCGAGCGTTCAAATAGCGCCGGCGAACGACGCTCCCAAACAAAACCCCGGCAAAGGCCGGGGTTTTGTTTATTCAGAATCGACTATTTCTTGGCGAGAAAGCCTGCTTCTGCCATCAACGACTGGTGACGCGCTTCTTCCTTGGTCAGCCACTTCGTAAACTCATCGCCATTCATTGCCTTTTGGTCAAACGCACCCTTCTCCATGAAATCTTTCCACTCTGGCGTTTCACGAACTTTCTTCAACAGGGCAATGTAGTAATCAACCTGCTCCTTGGTCACACCCGGCGCCATAAAGATCCCGCGAAGCATCTTATAATCGACATCGAGGCCCTGCGACTTGCAAGTCGGTACATCGCCCCACGAAAGCTCTTTGGTTACTTTAGCTTTGTACGGCATCGCGGCATCATCAAATACACACAGGGCTCGAAGCTGGCCAGCACGCCATTGTTCGACCGCTTCAATCGGATTATTAACCGTCGAATCCACGTGGTTGCCGACCAGTTGAACGGCAACCTCACCACCGCCTTTATAGGGGATATAAATGAATTTTGCGCCGCTCTGTTTCTCAATCGCGACCGTGATAATTTGATCTTCCTGCTTCGAGCCGGTACCGCCCATTTTCATTTTGGATGGCCCGGCTTTTTTTACCGCATCGGTATAGTCCTTGGCCGTTTTATACGGCGTTTCAGCGTTCACCCAGAGCACGAATTGATCCAGCGCCATCATTTGTACCGGCGTCAATTCTTTCCAATTGAAAGGCACGCCGGTGGCAAGCGGGGTCGTGAATAAGTTAGATAGCGTAATAATAATTTTATGCGGATCTTTGCTTGCGCCTTTCACATCTAGAAAACCCTCAGCACCGGCGCCTCCGCCCTTGTTCACCACGATCATCGGCTGATCCATCAACTTGTATTTGGCTACCACGCTTTGAATAAAACGAGCCATCTGATCGGCCCCGCCACCGGTGCCCGCAGGCACCACGAATTCAACGCTCTTGGTAGGCTTCCAGGCCTCGGCAGCACCCGCAGAGGTATGCTGCGCAATCGCCAATGCGCAGGCAATGCTGGCCGCGATAGTGGTTAATAACGTCGAGTGAAATTTGGCTTGAAGTTTGGACACGGGCCTAGACGCAAATTTTGATTGCAGTGTTGATACTGAAGCGACGTTCATAGAGTTCTCCGATTACAAAAATGGTTTTTATTAGCCTCGAAACTGCCAATGCTGCTGAAGTACAACTGCCACTAATCAATGCCACGTCGCGGCCTCACGACTTGAATCAGTAACTTAACGTAAATGCGTGACTTTCGATGACCTGCAATATTACCTGACAACATAAAGCCATCACATCGCGCTGCCATACCGCGCAAGACAGAAGACACAAGACACAGGACGCAAGACACAACCATGCTCAGCGTCATGCCGATTCGCGCGCAGACACCGACGACCCACTGGATGCAGCATGGTGACGCTTGGCCAGCATCAGGCCCAAACCGACCACAAATGCAGCACCGAGCAACGGTATCGAATAATGCATCCACGCCGCGTTTTGATCTACCCATGATTTCGTTGCCGGATCTGTAATCAACATATCGCCCGCAACGAACCCAAGTAGCGCCGCCCCGATGGTAATAATAATCGGGAAACGGTCCATCAATTTAAGCAAAATCGTGCTCGAAAAAATGATCAACGGGATGCTGATGGTCAAGCCAAGCACCAACAGCACGATATTGTCTTTAGCCGCCGCCGCTACCGCAATTACGTTATCAAGGCTCATCACCAAATCTGCAATCAGAATGGTTTTAATCGCGGCGCCCAGATGCTCGTGCCCGGCAATATTGGCATCATCGTCTTCCGGAATCAGCAGTTTGACGCCAATCCACAGCAGCAATAACGCACCCACGATCTTTAACCAGGGAAGTTGCAATAATTTGACCGCAAACACGGTTAAAATCACCCGTAGGATAATGGCTGCTGCACTACCCCAAAAAATAGCTTTCTTCCGCTGATCAGCGGGCAAACTTCGTGATGCCAAGGCAATCACAACCGCGTTATCGCCCGACAAAACAATATTCACGCCAATGATGGTCATCAGCGCAGTCCAAAATAGCGGGTCAAAAAATTCCATGGGTCATCGCTTTTGTAAATTTCGCGTTATTAAATAAGTAGGTCACATGTATGGGCTTGCTATTGCTGCTTGTCGAGTCGTCACGTGCCGAGTCGAAACCACAGTCGGCACAATATTTACAGCATGTTTAAAAAAGCTCAGTCCAAAACCTTTCAGTAAATACACCTCGACTCGCACAAGCCTTGGCATGACGATAAAATGATACCTGCTTTAAAGCACTGCTTTTAATCCAAACTTCATCCGGTTTTATTGCACCCTGCATTTAACCCGACAATATTGACCAACCCATTCTCGTCACCTTGACTGGATTTATACAAGTGAAACGCGAAATCAGAGCAGGTCTACAAAGAATAGCCGCTAATCCGAAACGTGCGCAATCGGTGCGGGCGAGCGGCAGCCTGAGTGCAGTCAGCTTTTACATGCCACAAACAACCACCCCAACAACACCCCAACAGTTTTCCAAGTGGCTCCGCAAAGCATCACCATTGGTTTTTTACGCGGCTGTCATCATCATTTCAATGATGATGAGCAACTTCCCGGCTTCCGCGGCAGACAAAGTTGCGGAAGTCAATGGTGCAGCACCGAAGGCACCGACCGCAATCGACGCATCAAATTCTCCGCGGCCATTACAAGCCGCACCACTCCTGCTCTCCGTTGCCAATCCCGCGCCGCTGAGCGCAGATAAAGACATCGTTGCTGCGCGCGCCGCTTTTGATCGGCGCGATGTGGCGGCACTAGACGCCGCGCGCCTCGCAATATCGAAGTCCGGTCACCCGCTCTCGGTCTATGTGGACTACTGGTGGTTAAGCGCCAATTTATCGCGGCAGAATGCGGGGTCACCTGCCGGTTTTTTTGCGGTCGGGCGCGCCAATGAAATCACTGCTTTTCTAAACGCCAATCAGGAAACACCGCTGGCCGATACGCTGCGTCGTGACTGGTTAAAAGTGTTGGGCACGCTCGACGCATGGGAACTATTTGAGCCTGAATTCGCGAAACTCACTACGGAAGATAGCGAAGTAGTCTGCCATCAATGGCGCTATTTGCTCGCCCGCAAGCCGCAAAACGAATTGGAAAAA
>JANYGV010000340.1 GCA_025359285.1 Burkholderiales bacterium | reverse complement strand
GGCATTGGCTTGCAGGACGCAGTAATCGAAAACATTCAGGCCGTTGATGGCGTTTTTATCGCCACTAAACGCCGCGTGTGGGAAACGCTGCGCTTTGATGAAATCACGTTCAACGGCTTTCATCTTTACGATATCGATTTCAGTTACCGCGCATTTTTAGCAGGCTATAAACTCGCCATTCCGCTGGATCTGTTGTTGATTCATTTCTCTACGGGTCGCTACGACCAAGCGTGGCAAAAGCACAACCTTAAATTCCTCGATAAATTTCCCGCGCTATCGAATCTGCCGTCGGTTAACCGGTTTGCCAATATCAACGTGAAATTGAAAACGCTGGAGCAAGTGGAGCGGCTTCACATTAGCTTGCTGGCGCATCGGTTTGGTGTTTTGGGCCCTGAAACGAACGATGCCGCGCCGGTGAGCCTGCTTGAGCGGGAGATTGCGGCACTTGAGACGGACGCTGTCGAAGAAGAATCTTCAGGCAAATCCAACATGTTGGGCAAGCTGTATTTGCAGCAGGGTCGCCTCGCCGAAGCAATTCGGTCATTTGACAATGCGTCACGACTTGATTCACGGCAATCTGTATCATTCAGCAATAAAATCGCGGCGCTGCGGGCGGATCCGCTTTTGAGTGCACCAGCGCTCACTAGCTTGCATCGCGAGTGGTCGAGCCGCTTTGAGTTTGACGCGAGTAGCGCGCCGTTACTCGTTAATCAGCCTGATGCTAATCGCAGGCTTCGGATTGGTTACGTTTCAGTTGATCCTGAACAACGACTGGCGGCGTTTACTGAGCCGGTGCTTCGTTCACATGATCGCCGTAAATTTGAAGTTTTTTGGTACGCAGATTTTTCCAAATATACCCAAACTGTCGCGCATGAAGTATCGATGCGTAACTTAGCGGGGTTGAATGACGAGCAAGCCGCTGCGCTTATTTATAACGATAGCATCGATATTCTGATCGACCTTTCGGGGCATCAAGAAAGCTCCCGGATGGGCGTATTCGCGCGCCGTGTTGCACCATTACAGCTGAGTTGGTTAGGTTATAAACGTGATACTGGCATGAATGGCATTCCGTTCTGGATTAGCGGTGTCGATGAAAAAAATTTAGAGCGATGCCTGCGGTTGCCAGCCATCCCATTTTGTTGGCAACCTGATCGCGACGCGCCCGAGGTTGCTTCGCTTCCGTTAATAGCAAACGGACATATTACGTTTGGCTATTTCAGCGAAGCGTGTAGGTTGTCTGATTTCATGGTGGCGCTCTGGAGTCGCTTGCTGCGGTGCATGCCGTTCGCGCGGATAGTTATTGCGAATATCCCAAGGGGATTCGCACAGCAGAGGATAGCGGCGCAGCTACGATGTGAGGCGAGGCGTATTGATTTTTTAAGCGATTTGGAGTCGTCGAACGCGACAAAATTTTGGCAAGGTGTTGATATTGCATTGGATCCTGTCGGCCTCTCTGACCCTGGGGTCGCGATGCAAGCGCTATGGCATGGCGTGCCCGTACTCACTTTGACAACCGACTCGTCCAGCTCTCGCCCAGTGGCCGGTGTTTTAACCTCGGTTGGTCTTACTGAATGGGTGGCGCTTGATGAAACGCAGTGGTTGGCGCGCGCGCAGCAGCATGCCGCAAATATTTTAGTATTGACCTCGCTGCGTATCAGCCTGAGAGGGCGGTTGGAAAGCAGTGAGGTGCTCAACGCTACCCAATTTACCCGCGACCTTGAATCACTTTACAGAGGCGCTTGGTCTAATTGGTGCAGCGCGCGCACTAAAGCTAGCGCCGCAGCGTCTCCAATGCAATATCATGATTGTGATGGCGCAGTGATTGCTGCTAAAGCCGCGCTGGACAGCGGGCGTATTGACGAGGGTGTTGCCATCATCAGCGCCGTGCTGAAAACGCGTCCCGATTGGGCGCTGGCGAAAATGTACGCTGCCGGGGCTTACATGGGATGGGCACAAACGCATCCTTCAGCAAAACCGGCTTGGCAACAGACATTGCCATTTAAAGCCAAAGCTTCCCATGTGTCCGCGATTATTTGCAGTATTCGCCCCGATTATTTTGCGCAGGTGTCAGCAGCGCTGAAGGCGCAGTTCGCAGCGCACACAATTGAAATCATCGGTATTCACGACGCAAAATCGCTCGCCGAAGGATACAACCGTGGCGCACTAAAAGCCGGCGGCGATATCCTGATCTTTTGTCATGATGATATTGATTTTGTTCATGCTGACTTCGGGGCTAGAGTGCTGAATCACCTTGGGAAGGTTGATATGATTGGCGTGGCGGGCACCAGTCGAATAACAGGTGCAGCTTTTATGGAGAGCGGCTATCCAAATAGTCATGGCCAAATCATTCACGCGCGGGCTGATTGGCGATTGCCAGATTCAATATTTTCCTACTTTGTACCTGGCTTGCAAGAGCCTGTGGTTAAGAATATCCAGGCGCTTGATGGTGTCTTCGTTGCGATGCAGCGACGGGTATGGGATTTAATCAAATATGACGAGCAAACTTTTGACGGCTTTCATTTATATGATCTTGATTTCACGTATCGTGCATATCAGGCGCAATTTCAATTAGCGGTGCCGATGGATTTGCTGCTTATACATTTTTCTGACGGGACATACAGCCCTGTGTGGCAACGCTACGCGAAGCGATTTTTAGCCAAGTTTCCGGCACTGGACGTCCCGCCCAATGTGCTGCGTTCCTCGCCTATAAATGTGCGCCTGCGTTCACTGCGGCATATAGAGTATTTACATACCGGTTTACTACATCACCGTTTTGGTTACTGATTCAACGTAACTTAACCCTTCATATTCATGAAAGTATTTGGCCTGTGATCGAGATTGCAAATCAAATCGGTGTCGCGCTTAAGTCGAAAGGCTGGATGATTGTTACGGCTGAATCATGCACAGGCGGTGGCATTGCTGAGGCGATTACGGCGGTGCCGGGCTGCTCTGCGTGGTTTGACCGTGCGTTTGTCACCTATTCATACGAAGCTAAGGTTGAAGTGCTGGGCGTGCGGCAATCAAGCCTGGCTGAGTATGGCGCGGTATCAGAGCAGGTCGTACAGGAGATGGCTCGAGGCGCACTTGGGCATTCACGCGCGCACGTCGCCATTGCAGTTTCAGGAATTGCGGGGCCAGCAGGGGGAACGCCAGAAAAGCCAGTGGGATCGGTATGGATTTCATGGGCGACGCGTGATTCAATTGACGCGGATGAGGCGCTAAATAGTACCGTTATTTCAAAGCGTTACCTTTTTTTAGGTGACCGGGAAGCCGTTCGGCAGCAAACGGTTGTTAAAGCCTTGTCCGAACTCCTGCATAATCTATAAATTGGCGGCCCCGCCAATCTTTCACAAAAAAACCTTGCAACCGGCAGTTTTTTTCGGTACTGTATGGAAATACAGACTGTACATCGGTACAGCTTCTGAGTTTTCTTAACTTAGATTTTCAATACAGCCGGGAGCCTTGCCATGAACATGATGGATAAAAACGCAATGGACGAAAATAAAGCAAAAGCGCTACAAGCCGCACTCTCTCAGATCGAGAAACAGTTCGGCAAAGGCTCGATTATGAAAATGGGCGAGAGCAGTATCGGTCACGACATCATTCCGGTGTCCACAGGGTCACTCGGGCTCGACATCGCGCTCGGTATCGGCGGCCTGCCACGCGGTCGCGTGGTAGAAATCTACGGTCCTGAATCATCGGGCAAAACCACGCTGACCCTGCAAGTTATCGCAGAAATGCAAAAATCGGGCGGCACCGCAGCCTTCATTGATGCAGAGCACGCGCTGGATCCAACCTATGCTGCCAAGCTGGGTGTGAACATCAACGATCTTTTGATTTCGCAGCCTGATAACGGCGAGCAAGCACTCGAGATCGCCGATATGTTGGTGCGTTCGGGTTCCGTGGATATTGTGGTCATCGACTCAGTGGCTGCATTAACACCGCGCGCCGAGATTGAAGGCGAAATGGGCGATTCACACATGGGCTTGCAGGCGCGCCTGATGTCGCAGGCGCTGCGTAAACTCACGGCTAATATTAAGCGCTCAAACACGCTGGTGATCTTCATTAACCAGATACGCATGAAAATTGGCGTGATGTTCGGCAGCCCTGAAACCACCACGGGCGGTAACGCACTCAAGTTTTACGCCTCCGTCCGTATCGATATTCGTCGCACCGGTGCAATTAAATCGGGCGAAGAAGTGATTGGCTCTGAAACCCGTGTCAAAGTGGTGAAGAACAAGGTCGCACCGCCGTTCAAGACCGCTGATTTCGATATTTTGTATGGCGAAGGTATTTCACGCGAAGGCGAAATTATTGAGCTGGGCGTGATCCATAAAGTGGTCGAAAAATCTGGTGCTTGGTACGCCTACAAAGGTGAAAAAATCGGCCAAGGCAAAGACAATAGTCGCAAATTCCTCAAAGACAATCCCGAAATGGCGCAGGAAATCGAAGCCAAGATTCGTGCAATTGTCGGCGTAGCAGGCCGTGGCGATGCAGTCGTACTGCCACCAGAAAAAGACGATGACGAGTAATTTATTTTTGTGACGTGATGCAGTGGTTTTTAGTGGATTTTTAACTGGATTTTATTAACCACTGCGTCGCAAAAAAGTTCGATGGTTGGGCCGTTCGATCCCTCGCTGGGGCAGGGCGGCTTTTTTTACGCGCAAAATTTAGTGAGGTGTGAATATGAGCCATGTAAATCGTTCTATATTTTTGGGTGCAAGCGCGGTGAATCCAGTTCTTCATGTGACGCGCGATGTGCCGACTCAGCCCAGAGCAATCCATTCGCAAAGCAAACAGAAAATGGCGCAGCAAAATTTGCATCAAGATCGTTTATCCGGATTTCAATTGGCTGCTGATACTGAATCGTCTGAGCAATATTTATGGAGCGCGGCATGGTTTGCGATGTTTCTTTTGTTTCTCTGCACGACCTGAGCGACTTTAATTTTCATGTTGAACGGCAGTGAACCACGCGCTTAATATTATTGAAGATGTAGTGCCAGAGACCGAAGCCGATGAAGGCTTATTTGGCCCCGAAGCGTTGCGTGCCGCTCGTGCCATGGGCGAGCCAAAGCCTGTAAATCGTGAACTCGTTTCCGCCGCATTACGTTTGCTTGCGCGCCGTGACATGAGCCGCAAAGAATTCACCACCAAAATGGGTAAGAGCGAATTTAGTGTTGATGAAATCGCATCCGTCGCCGCGTGGTGCGAGGCAGAAGGTTTTCTCAATGAGGCTCGCTACGCCGAAGGCAAAGCGCGCGTGCTGGGAAATCGCTACGGCGCAAGGCGGGTTGGTGCAACACTGAAGCAAAAAGGCGTGGTTGATGAGCTGGTGGAAACGGCTGTGGCTACGCTAAAAGAAACCGATTTCGCTCGCGCCCGCGACATGTGGCGCCGTAAATTTGGTGAGCCAGCCACCGATCAAAACACGCGCAACAAACAAGTCCGTTATCTGCAATCGCGCGGGTTTGGTTTTGACGTGATCAAGCGGGTGATTAAAGGTGAGGAAGTGGAAGAAGCGGAAGAATAGACGTGTGGTTAGATCGTGGATTCAGCGCCTGTTTTTTTACTGCAATCTTGCGTGAATGATTTACTTAGCAGAGTGGGTAGCGAAGCCAGGTTTGATTAATGCGTTGTCATCCATTAAGCAGGTTGACGACAACGGTGGGTTTGCCAAAAACGCTATCGCAAAAGTGCCTCGTTTATATTGCAAACACCCCGCTGATATTGCCGTTTCAGGCATTTTCCCGGATTCCATTTCGAATAGCGACAGATCAGGGCGCTTGATGAGGGGGTGAGGCACGAATAGCGGTACCCTTTTGTTTCTGAGACGAAAGGACATCGCCATGAAGCGCACGCACCTCACCCTAGACGAACGTTACCTCA
>JANYGV010000333.1 GCA_025359285.1 Burkholderiales bacterium | reverse complement strand
CGCGCGCACGTGCGTGGCGATTGAATGCCGACATTCTTAAAGCATCGTACGACGACTTCAACGCCCGCAACAATGTCCAGCCAGATGCGACCGGCAAGATGCCGCAAAGAATGGATGGGATGACAATGTCGGATGAGCAGTGGGCTGCGTCTCGTGAGCTGTTGGCGAAAGGCGATCCGTCGGTGATGCTGGAGCTGCGCGACATTTTATCCAGCACACTGTTTGACGCAAGCCTTCGCGTGGGACCCGATAGGGAACCCATTGAGAATCGTGCGTTTCATTCAGCGTGGACACTCGCCGCATGCGATATGGGCAATAACTGCGGCCCCTCCAATCAGCAATTGCTTTCCGAATGCGCGTATCGTAATCGCTGTGGCTCCACCAGTTTGCAGGATCAAACATATTTCTTCGACGCATCACCCCACGATGCGCAATTGGTTGAGCGCTATCGCCAAATAATTCTGGACGCCATTCGCACAGGCGACTTTACGAGCTTCAATCTGGTTCGCGGCCCACAAGATCGCAGCAACACATTCATCTTCGGCGGTCGCCGACAATAACGTAACACCAACCCAAGGACTATCAACATGAGTATGAAAAAAACCGACTTAGAAAAAAACAAAATGCTGAAAGCTGCCAACCTGATGAAAGCCTCAGGCATTTCGGATCGCTTCGGCAAAGGCAACGTGGTTACGGACCGCAAAGAACAACGCAAGCTCGACTCCGCCGCAGGGCTGGTGCCGTTTGCATGCAAGCTGCCAGGGGATTTGGTGGCGAAGCTGCAAGCGCATGCCGAGAAGAAGGGGATAGCAATGAATGATTTGGTGAAGGATTTGCTGGAGGGCGGGTTGAAGGGGTAATTGAAATAAGGGCGCGCTAAGATTATTTTTATCGGGGGTGACGGGGAAATACTGTTATGAAAACAAAACTATTGATGGGGTTGAGTGCTGCATTCATGGGGGCACACGGCGTCTCTGCACTATTTTTTTTGCTCGGGAAATAGCCGCACAAGTTGCACCGTTCGCGACCAACTCATTGGTCATTATTGTGCAAATGGTTAGCGCACTTTATTTTTCATTTGCGGCTCTGAACTGGACTGCCAGAGCAAACCTGATGGGAGGCATCTATAGCAAGCCCGTCGCCATCGCCAATTTTTTCATTTCGCCGTTAGCTCAATCGCGCTCGTGAAATCAGCGCTTTCACAACAATCGTCGCTACCGCTTCTTGTCGGCGTTGGCGCACACATCATATTTGCCGTTTGGTTCGGGCTCGTACTCTTCAACGGCACGGCAAAGCTATCGCCCGGTAGCAGCTAAGCTAGGCCAATAATTAACTGCTACGCGGTATCAATACAGAATACTAAGTCTTGCGGACCAATCCTTTTGCTACCGCTATCAATCGCAATATGGATAATAAGAAAGTAATTCAGCTTATTTAGCAATTCACGAAACCCCTAGCACCGCGACCTATCAACACGTTCGTGTCAGCTCGGGTTTGAGCGCTTAAACCGATGGCGGTTGTTTCTACCAAGTCGTGGACATTGCTGTGTTACGCGAGTATCAAGGCAAAGGCTTGGGGAAAGCGAACATTCGCGAGATAGTGAAATACCTTGTCGAAAACGTGCCCCAAAGCGACTATGTCAGCCTAATCGCGGATGGCAAGGCACACGAGCTTTATCAGCAATTTGGCTTCGTGCCTACCGCGCCGCGTTCAGTCGGCATGGCTTGGAAAAAAAGAAGAACCACACGCTTGCGCATTTGTCGCATCGCATAGATTAACAATTTAATGCCGCCAAAGGGTAAGCTAATCCTGGTCACAGACAATAGGCGTTTTCATCTCACGCGCGATGCTTGAATTCATGCTGCAAATATTCGGTGAATTTTTTCTACAGGTCGCGATCGAGATATGGGTCGAGCTGGGCTTTCATTCGCTAAAATAACCTTTTCGCCATCCCCCAAACTTTGGTTAGCGACATTGGGTTACGCGCTGTCGGGCGGCATTCTGGGCGGAATAACCTTGCCTGTCGCGAGCCATCATTTCATCACATCAGATAGTTTGCGATTGGTGAATCTTCTATTGAGCCCAGTCGCGGCGGGCTTATTGATGGTGGCATTTGGGACATGGCGAACGCGGCGTGGTGAAGCATCATTTAGCATCGACAAATTCTTATTCGAGTATATTTTTGCGTTATCGCTTGCATTGAGGCGCTACAAATTTGCAGCGTGATTATTTTGTCGCTGGCGACAGGCTATTAGCGCCACAACTAGACAACATTCAAGAACAAACTCTGTGTCACCCAAAGATGAACAGCCCACGAAACGAAAATGAAGATAAAAGAAAAACGCTGGGAAGATGTTTACACACGCTCGGCCAAACTGGCGCTTGCTGAGCAGCTCGGCATTGACTATCCGCAAATGACGGATCAGCAACTTTTGTTACGAGCCGACAAACCACTAACCGAGCATCGCCGCAACATTCTATTTATCTGTAGCCGCAATCAATGGCGTAGCCCAACGGCGGAACAGATATGGCGATCGCATCCGCTGTTATCGGTTAGATCAGCAGGAACCAGCCCGAACGCTAGGCGCAAGGTATCCGTCAGCGACATTCGGTGGGCCGAGATTATGTTCGTGATGGAAGAAAAACACCGATCCCGATTGACGGCAGAATTTACACGCCTGCTTGAAAACAAGCCAATACACGTATTGGACATTCCGGACGAATACAAATATATGGATCCCGAGCTGGTGGAGCTGCTTGAACAATCGGTTGAGGCTACCCTCGGGCTGAAATAACTTGGTCAATGTCTATTTAGTTACTTCGCGGCAGAGGCATCAATTTACTTGGGATTGAAGTAGTTTTTAACGGCTGCGCTCATGTTGCGGTCGCTCGGTAATCGCTAAAAATGGCCGTGCCGATGTCGCGCGCAACCCCATCCCGGCCTTCCACTGAATCTGGGGAATGCGTTAGCCCGTAAAATAATAAAGGCTACTAATCAACTGCTGAAATGGGAACGAATTTATTT